>JALZUL010000021.1 GCA_023301665.1 Ascidiaceihabitans sp. | reverse complement strand
CATAGCCCTCCCCAAATCAAACGAAGCGCGACTACGGTTAAAGCGCCAGCGCTTATGTAAATTAAGGTGGCGGTGATACCACGCAGAGAAAACCGCGAAATTCCACAAACGCCGTGCCCCGATGTGCAGCCATTGGCAATGCGGGTACCCAATCCGACACAAACTCCCGCAATTATTAGAAGTAGAGGGGCTTGAGCCGTGTTGGTGTTCACGGGTAAATTAATTTGTAGAATGGCGGGAACAACAAAGAGGGCGGTGAGGAAAGCCAACCGCTCAGGCCATGCTTTTCCAGCTGATCTGTCGATAAGGCCGCCGATAATGCCGCTTGCGCCCATGATCCGGCCATTTCCCAAAAGATAAACGGCACCAGCACAGCCAATGAGCAATCCACCTAGAAGTCCGTACAGCCAATCTGTTGGCATAAAATTCCCTCACTTGTTCTGGGTTGAAACCCAATCATGAACACGACTTTAAGAGAAAGCAATTCCGATACCAACCATGATGAGGCCGATGATAGATAGAAACAATGCACCAAGGTTCATGGGCAGAACCGATTGCAAAGTGGCCTTCATGTCCTCGTCGCTCAGTTGAGCACGGCGGGCGCGCATGACCCGAATGATGCACCAAAAGATACCTAGCAGGCCAATGACTGATACAGTTGCACCAACCCAGATGATCATTTCAAAAATAGTTGTCGAATCTTGTTCCATGATGGCCGAGTAACTCAATTTGTTGAATTGAACAAGAACGGGCATTGCAGCCTCTTCGATCGAGGGGTATCTGGGGGGCCTTGTTGATCCCGTTTAGGAGCTTTGAAATGACCGATACCGCGACGAATGCTGAAAGCTACCGTGTAACAGCCGATGAATTACGCCAGTTTATAGAGCGGATCGAACGTTTGGATGCCGAAAAGAAAGACTTGGCTGAACAGCAGAAAGAAGTGATGGCTGAGGCCAAGGGCCGTGGTTACGATACTAAAGTCATTCGCAAAGTCGTAGCGCTGCGCAAGCGTGATCAAAATGACATCGCCGAAGAAGAGGCTGTTTTGGAAATGTATAAAGAAGCCTTGGGGATGTAATTCCCCAACCGCTTCGGCACGAAACGTTTAGGGCGCGATTAAATTGACGCCCGGAATACGTTGTACTTCGAGCATGTCTTCATCGTAGATTTCCGTCATCTCGTCCATGAGATCATCAGTCCACTCTGCGACATTGAGCTCTTCTTCGATCTCTTCATCCAGTGCAAATTTGTCCAAAAACGCTGAAATCACGCGGCGTTTTTGCATTTCCGTCATATCGGGGTGAGTTTGCAGGTAAACCTCTAAGCGCTTCATGCCTTCACCGCTCATGATATCTTGCAATAAATCGAACTCACCGGAAATTTCTTGGCTAGGTTCTAATCCGGCAGTTTCGCGCAAAATTTGCGCCCATAGAAGCGGCGAATCTTCACTGCACCAAACCGTTATGGAAATGTCGGGCACAGCATTTCGGATGGCCCAAAGTGTATCTGACCAGCGAATTTCACAAGGATCGCTTACACCCAGATAACTTTCCATAGTTGGCTTGGGAGAGTGATCAAACATGGCCGGCAATAGGGTTGCCGGATTGCGCAAAGCCATGAAAATTTCGATCTCGTCTTGAGGGAACAGGCTGCGCAACTGTTGCATCCGTTCGGGCGCCGCAGGGTAGAGGGTGCCATTGTGCATCGATGCGCGAGGTGCATTAAAGAAATGGGCATTGCTTAGGATTAAGCGGTCAGCTGTTTCTTCATCTAATATAGCATCGAGTAACACATCCCGTGCGCCATCCGCGGGTTTGCTGCTTTTCAAGGCCTCCAAGGTTTGTTTGAGCAGTTTTCGGTACTTACCCGGACCAGGCACAGCAATGCCGCTTTTAGAGAACCCAGCTTTATTTCTTAGAAGGCACTTCATGAGTCGTTCTTCTTCTGTGAAGTGCGCGCCGGTATGAATTGCGATCTGCATGTGTGTTCAAAACCCTCAAAAAGTGTCGTTCTCTTATATATATATTGTAATTGAAGAAAACCTCCATGAGAGGTCATTTTACGTCTTGCACGACCTAAATAATCACATTAAACGACCCCCACAGTGCCCCTATAGCTCAGCTGGTAGAGCAATTGATTTGTAATCAATAGGTCCGCGGTTCGAGTCCGTGTGGGGGCACCATTTTCAAGCCAGCTTGTATTAAAAACTTAGTGCCTCGAATGGGTTGGCCGTTATACCCGCTCAAGTTTCCGTTTCACACGGGGGGCTATATGTTTAACGTAAGCCAGTCTGATAGCGGTTGTCTTTGCGTGATAGTTTAGGCTTCCCACGTTTTATACCGTGGTAAGGGAAAGTGAGCTGCGTGTTTGAACATCTAGTCGCTGCTCCTAAAAACAGAGTTAGTTTTTGCGACCCGTTTGTGCAAAATAACTTTTCCTACTCAAGCCACTTCTAGTGGTCTCCATCTGGATGCTCGCTCAGCAATGGTTCGGATGATCAGACGGTTGCGCTTAGCACTTTCTTAACTCTTTACCCATTTGAGCAGATCAACTTAAGAGGTGACCAGATCGCGATCTATCGTTGATACACTGAATGAAATCACTCTGGCGAATGGATAAATCCCATAAGTACCAGTTTCCTGTATCACAGGAAAAAGCAAAAGCACGGTCCTGCGTCGTTCAATTCTTGCATGCGCACTGTGCTAATGCCTTGAAACCAATTTGGGTGATGTGCTGGGGGGACCTAAGGGCCAGTATTAGGAAATCTGGCCTAAAAAGTTCTTTGTCCGTTCGTGTTGTGGATTGCCAAAAAATAGCTCTGGCGTGTTCTCTTCAACAATTTGGCCGTGGTCCATAAAGATGACACGATCTGCGACGGCCTGTGCAAATCCCATTTCGTGGGTCACGCAAATCATGGTCATCCCATCTTGGGCGAGGTCAATCATTGTATCCAAGACTTCTTTGACCATCTCAGGGTCCAAGGCAGAGGTCGGTTCGTCAAACAACATGATACGGGGTTTCATGCATAGTGCGCGCGCGATGGCGACCCGTTGCTGCTGACCGCCGGAAAGTTGGGCGGGGTATTTGTCGGCTTGTTCAGGAATGCGCACGCGATTTAGGTATTCACGAGCGGTTTCCATCGCTTCATCTTTGTGCACCCCGAGCGCTTTGACGGGACCAAGCATGCAGTTTTCCAGAACTGTCATATGTGGGAACAGATTAAACTGCTGAAACACCATGCCGATGTCGAGCGGCACCGTCTTGGCTTTCGTGTCCAAAACGGTGCCGTTCACTTTTATGGATCCTTTTTGGATCGTCTCAAGCTGATTGATACAGCGAATGAGGGTCGATTTTCCTGATCCAGAAGGTCCGCAAATTACAATGCGCTCACCCGCATCAACTGTAAGGTCAACACCATGGAGCACTTGAAAAGCGCCATACCATTTTTCGATCTGGGACATTTCGATCGCGCGATTTGGTGCGGAGTGTCCAGTGGAAGTGGGTGAGGAGGTCATTGAATTACTTTCCTATTCCGAATTATTCGCTGAAGTCTGGAAGCGGTTCGTCCAGCCATTGTACGTGGACATCGTTCAAAGCACCGGACTCTGTTGTACGTGCAAGAAAGTCATTCACGTAGGCCAGCAGCTCTGGCGCGTCTGGTGTGACCGCGACAGCCAGTCGGAACTGGTTGAGGGTGAATTTTTCATCGAACTTACCAGGGGCAACTTGACGGATTTGCGTCATGACGGTGTTGGATGCGCCGAGTGCTTGAACTTGACCAGACAGCAGGGCTTGAACGGCGCTAACATCATCATCGAAGCGGCGGATATTGGTCGTTTCCGGCGCGATTTCAGTGATCGTTGTATCCTGTCCACTTGCGCGGGCAACGGCAACACTGACACCGGCTAGGTCATCTGCGGATGCGATATCAAGGTCGGCCTCTGCCATCACGCCGATGCGGATCGCAGCATAGGGGTTCGAGAAATCAACTTGTTCGGCGCGTGCCGGAGTTATGGCCAACGATGAGACCAGCATGTCGACTTGGCCGGTTAACAAGAATGGGATCCGGTTTGGCCCAGTCACAGGCACGAGTTTGATTTCAACACCAAGATCATCCGCGAGCATTTTTGCAACTGTGGCGTCGTACCCGTCTGGTTCATTGTTTGTATTTAGGATGCCATAGGGGGGAAAGTCGATGAGAACGCCAATATTGATCGTCCCAGCGGATTTGATTTCGGCAAGCTCAGCCGCTGCTATGGGCTGTGCCACTGTAGTGCTGAGAGCAGCTGCGGCCGCCATGGTTTTGAAAATACTCAAAAGTTTCATTTCGTTTCTCTTCCCTTTTTTGGCTTCATGCGTGTTTTTGGCATGAAGGGTTAACGTGTCGTGGTTTGGTTGAACTTGTTCTCCATGCTTGATGCGAGCTTCGAAAGCGGCCAGCAGAGGATAAAATACAAAACGGCAACGAGACTGATCACCATGAAAGGTTGGAACGTGGCGTTGCTGATGATCTGGCCGGCACGGGTTAATTCTGTGAAGCCAATGATGGACGCGAGTGATGTCGCTTTGATCAGTTGCACAAGAAAGCCGGTTGTCGGGGCGATAGCGATACGCATCGCTTGCGGTAAAACTACATGCCACATGCGACTGAAGTATCCGAGACCTACAACGCGCGCAGCTTCGTGCTGACCTGCGGGCACGGACTCGATACATCCGCGCCAAATTTCGCCTAGAAAGGCCGCTGCATGTAAGATCAACGCGATGCTGGCAGCAGTCCATGGATCAATTTGAAAACCCATGATGACCAGACCGAAGTAGGCTAGAAAAAGTTGCATCAACAAGGGCGTACCTTGGAAGACACGGATGAAAGCAATCGCGAACCCGCGGTAGTACTTATTCTCGGACACGCGCATCAATGCGATCAATAAACCGCCAAGCGATCCGCCGGCAAAAGCAATGAGTGACAGCAGTACAGTGTATCTGATCGCCAGTGTAATATAGAGGATGTCGTTCGGGCCAAATTCTCTAATCATCTCAAACTACCTATTCAATGGATAAGAGAACGCATATTTGCCGATAAGGACAAAGATGCCGGAAAACGCGAGAGACATTGCGAAGTACATGGCTGTGATGACGATGTAGACTTCGAAACTTGCAAAGGTTTGTGATTGTAGATCATTCCCTGCCGCCGCGAGGTCGTTCGCCGAAATGACCGAAACCACGCTGCTGGCCAACATCAAGTAAATGAATTGGCTGGTAAGGGCTGGATAGACCGCTCTCATTGCGGGCTTCAGGATCACGTATCGCAGTGTCTGGAAAAAGTTCAGTCCGACTGTTCTTGCGGCTTCGATTGTTCCCTTGCCAACAGAGGCGACACCGGCGCGTACAATTTCGGTACCATAAGCACCAAAATTTACCACAAGCGCGAGTAGGGCTGCCTGGTTCGGGCCAAGCCGTATCCCCAACGTGGGAAGGGCAAAGAAGAAGAAGTACAATTGAACCAGGAAGGGGGTGTTCCTGATGACCTCGATATAGATATTGATCATGATGCGGACAGGTTTGGGGCCGGATGTTTTACCCACGGCGCCGATGATTGAGAGAACCAATCCAATAAGCATCGCAACAGTCGACATTTGGACTGTCAGCCAAGCTCCCGCCAGTAGCGTGTCGAACGAGTCAAAGACTGGTTCGAAGTTGAAGTCGTACATTGAAGCCTCCCCGCTACCTGTACTTAATTTTGGCTTCGTATCGCTCCTCCGCAGATACGAGGCAAATTACGCGGGCGGTGACGCCCACGTAAGTCTTCTAGGTCGAAACTGTGCCGCGAAACGGTAGATTGTTGGCGATTGTGAACTCCATGCCGTCCAACAGCTGCACAAGGTCAGGACGTGCAGAGGGCGCATTCGAGATCGCCGCAACAACGATGTTACCGTCTGGATCAATGCAGAAAATCCCCGGTTCAGCGAACCGCGCGATGGCATCGCCATTATTTGTGGGTTCTGTAATGTAGAGCCCCAACTCGACCATTTGCGGTACCGTGAGGCCGTACCCGACGTCCAAGCTCCATTTGAATTCAGCAACGTCGCTGGCTGCACGTTCTTGTGTGTCGCCAGATACGATTTTGATTGCGAAACCGGCTTTCTCCCAATCCGCCTTCATCGCCTCCAAAGTGTTCAGGTAGTTCTTGCAACGCCCACAATGACGACCGCGATAAACAATAAACAATGTCCAGCCTTGTGTCGGACCACCGATGTTCATAGTGCCACCGCCCAATTGCGGGACGGAGATGGTGGGCAACGGCGCACCGACGACGGGTTTAGAATGTCCGTTCATGATCTGCTGTTCCTTATTTGGTTGTCTTCGACAGCGATTTGAAAAATGCGCCTTGGTTCAGCCCTGATAAGATGACGGTTAGTCTTGAGTCAATAGTCATATGATGTCATATGTCATACGACATATGTTGGTTTATGCCGAGGTTGTGATTCAAACAGCTTTCTGTATGAAGCTTCACAGGGTTAGTTCCGAACGATCTCTGACCCTTTCGCTGTACAGCAGGAGATTTTGACGTTGCAAAAAAAATCACAAACAACTTCATCAAAACGACCTCGCTTGAGTGTGGACGTTGCCAACCGGTTGCGAAAATTGATCGATGATCGCACATGGGTTGCTGGACAGCAGCTTCCAACAGAATTGAAATTGATTGAGATGTTCGGTGTCAGCCGGACGGTCATCCGCGAAGCCATTTCGGCGCTAGGGGCAGAGGGCCTTGTCGTGCCTCAACATGGTCGCGGCGTTTTCGTAGCAGAGCATTTACCTGCACGCCCCTTTAGATTTGGTGACAGCAGCATCGGTGAAACGGATCATATCCGTCAAAGTATGGAGCTGCGGCTTGGAATCGAAACCGAAGCGGCAGCACTTGCAGCAACACGCCGCACGGATGATGAGCTTTTAGCCATGAAGCGGGCTCTCGATATCATCAACCAACTCAATTCCGAAAGCGTGGGGGGAGCGGCCGAAGACTTTGATTTCCACGTCAGGATAGCAGAGGCCGCGCACAATAGTTATCTGGTCGATTTCATGAATTTCCTTGGGACCCATATCATTCCCCGCGTTGTACTGAGGTTGGAGTTTGGCGCTGAGCGTGACGCCTTTTTCAAAGAATTGATTGAGCACCACACAGCGATTTACGACGCGATTGAGGCGAAAGACCCAGTGGCTGCAGCTAAGGCGATGCGCGTGCATCTTTCACGAGGGTTGGTGGTGAATCGTGCAGTCGAAAGCAGTTTGTCAATCGCAGAGTAAAAAGGGACCAAGTCGCGGCGTAAAACTGGTCCACTGAGTTATCGTTTGTCGTGCGCTTTGGTGCGCGTGCTTGTCATCTAGCTGAAGCAAGCCAAAGTGCATGCTGGCCGAACGGCCAGCATTTATCTGTCTTTGATTGTGGGAGAGATATTATCGGTTATTGCGACTGTGTTTGAGGCGATAGCTTTCACCGTTCATCTCGAGAATGTGGACGTGATGTGTCAGTCGGTCCAGCAATGCACCGGTCAATCTCTCGGAGCCAAATACTTCGGTCCATTCATCAAAGGGCAGATTTGAGGTTATGATAATTGATCCACGTTCATAGCATTGCGAGATCACCTCAAAGAGCAATTCCGCGCCCGATTTGCTGAGCGGGACGAAGCCCAGTTCATCCACTGCCCGGCAGGCGCATGCAAAGCATGCTGCCAAGAGGGGATGATCAATAGATTTTGGCTGGTCAGTTGCTTTTGCAGACGCTGAAGCCTGCGTTCGTCTTGGGCCTCGATGAGATCGTGGACCAATGCCGCAGCCGTTGTGAAGCGCACCTTCAGCCCTCTCTGGCACGCCGCCAGACCAAGCCCCAAAGCGATATGTGTTTTGCCCGTGCCTGACGGGCCAAGGGCGATGATGTTATGGTGTCGGGCCACGTAGTCGCATCCACTGCCCGGCAGTGCATGTTTACATGCATGAGAGGGGCGCCAGATCCATCGTCAGCGGCTTGTTCAAGCTGGGCATGATCTTGAAGTCAAAGCTGATCCCTCGCCCGACAGGGTTATGCGCAGCATGATCCCGAGAGGGGAAGCTTTTGGTGCTGGGGAACTTCGCCGCTTTGATGCGCCGTTCAATCATCCGCTGTTCGCGTTCAATCATCCGCCGTTCGCGTTCAATCAACTCCATCTCGCACAGCCGAGCCAGATAGTGGATGTGATCCTTATTCTCGGCAGCGCAGAGCTGCGCCTGTTTGGCATATTCCTCTTGGAACGTTGGCAGGCGCAACTTTTTGAGATGGTGTTGCAGAAGGATTTGCGGTGCCTCAGTCATACCGTGGCTCCTTCCATCAAGCTCATATAGCTGGATGGACGTGTCATCCCCACGTTGGCCTTGGGCAGATACGGGTAGAAGTCTAAATCCAGTCGCGGCGGCCGCTTCTCAACACGGCACAAGACAAGATGCTTTACGGCATCATATCCAATCGCGCCCATATCAATGGCTTGGCTGATCGCACCCTGTACAACGTCCATCTCGAAGGTTTCCATAAGACGTAGGACCTGCACGTATTCCCGCTTGCCAGGTTTACCCATGCGCGCCTCCAGCAATCGGTGCAGGGTTGCAAACACATCCACTGCCCTCTCGTGCATGTTTACATGCACGAGAGGGGGGTAAATCCCAACCCTGCAAAGGCGCGGCCTGATCCAAGGCACCCACCTTTTGCTCAAGCAAGGGCAAAAAATGCAGCGGATCGAAGATCATATCCGCTTTTGCATATGACCGCTTGTGGCGCGCAATTACCTCATTGCCACAACCGATAATGACCTCATGTACAAACCCACGCACATGAACATCATGGTGGGCATACGCGACCGGCACAGAGTAATCATTGCTGCGATAGCGCACCATCGAGATCGACGTGGCCCGCGTGCTGACGTGATCGCAGGCTTCATATTCCGCGACCGTTGCCCGGCAGGCGATTGCAAAGCAATCTGCCGAGAGGGGGGCAACCCCATCAGGGCACCCAAGTCCGACATCAGACGCTCACCGATGGTCATGTTGTGACCACGCAACTTATCGCCCTGTCGTTCCAAATACCTCTGTTCCAGATGTGCGTTCAGATCATCAAAGCTGTCATAACGCGGCGCGGGCACCATGAAGTTGCGCCGCGTGTAGCCAACCATGCCCTCAACATTGCCTTTGTCGTTCCCCCGCGCGGGCCGACCAAACTTATCATCAAACAGGTAATGCGACTGCAGCTCCGTGAACCGACGCGTCCGGACGCGCGTTCTGTCCCCCAGAATACGTGCCACTGCAATCTTAGTATTGTCGTAAAGAATGGATTGAGGAATGCCGCCAAAAAACGCGAAGGCAGACACATGGCCATCACAAAACGCCTCGGTCGTTTCTGCTGGATACCCCTTCACAAACACAGCATCAGAATGCGGTAAGCTCATTACAAAGAAGTGGATCTTGCACTCTTTGCCGCCGATCTCACCCAGCGTCTCGCCAAAATCCACCTGTGCGTGGCCTGGACGATGTGACAATGGCACAAACACTTCTTTGGTGCGCCGCTTTTGCTCACGCACGTAATACGTCACCGTCGTCAGACTGCCCGTGTATCCGTGTTCAGCTCCCAGCCGTTCAAAAATGCGCTTCGACGTGTGGCGTTGTTTTTTGATCAGGGCCTTGTCAGAGCGCAGTATCTCATCGATGACACCAACATAAGCATCAAGGGTTGGACGATGTGGCGGTTCTGAGCGACGATACCCCCTTTTCGGGCATGTAAACATGCCCTGTCAGGCAATGGGACGGCAGCTCATGACGCAGCATCTTCGCGATCGTCTTACGGTCCTTGTTGAAATAACGCGCCGCTGCACGAACAGACATCCCGTCCTTCAAACAGGCACGGCGCACACGACTATAAATATCCACAGAATACATCTCCCGCCCTCCGACTAAACGAAGGACACAAACTGGCGGAATTTTACTCCGCTAAAACCGCGCTATGTCGCAGCCGTTTCTGTGGCCCATTATTGCTGTGCGTTTTACACTTGAAGGTATAAATGGCGTTTTTTATCGAATTAAAGCAGATATTCGGATGAATCACCCCTTTTCAGACGCCAATATTGCCCTGCTTGCCCAGCTCGCGCGCACCTTTGAAGAACAGGGAACGACATTAGTGTTTGTTCCCATTCCTACGAAAAGTGTGACAATGCCAGAGTACCTTCCTGATGAGGCTGGGCTTTATGGTTTTGACCACGACGTGGCTACTGCCGTCCACGTCGACATTCTTGAAAGGTTGAAGGACGCGAATATTAAAAGCGTCGATGTGCGTACAGCAATGTCGAAAATTTCATCTGATGAGCTGCCCTTCTTCAAAACGGATTTCCACTGGTCTCCTGCTGGAGCTAGAGAGGCAGCTCGTGCGATCGCGGCTGTGATAAAGGCTGACCCGATCTATGAGGAGCTGGAAAAGACCGAATATGAAACCGTCCCTGCAGGTATCGGAACAGCCTTTTCGGGTATGAGACGTATCTTGCAAGCACGATGTTTAGAAACCTTACCAGAGGCGGAAACACAGACCTTTGTAACGACGCCTGTTCAAGATCTGGATCTTGGTGGTGGGGGATTGGATCTGTTTGGGTCTGACGAAGAGGTCCTATCAGTTGCTCTTCTTGGAACTTCATTTTCTGATAGTACGATCAATAATTTCCCGGGGTTTTTGGCCGAGTTTTCTAGTCTCGAAGTCGTCAATTACGCGATGACAGGAGGGGGACAATTTGGGGCTATGACCTCTTATTTGACGTCAGACGAATTTAAAGAGACCCGCCCACGTTTCTTAATTTGGGAGAACCCAATCTATACCAACTTGGCGCAATTTGGCGATCAGCCAATGCGTGAATTGCTCGCCGCGGCAGGAGATACATGTAAGGTGCCACTCGAAGGGAGAATGGACGAAACCAACACCATTTTGTCTGTGAACCTTGCGGATCATAATTTAGGTCCGGACGACACATTGTTTTTGGATTTAAACCAAAAGGCAGGCGACAAAGTACATTTCAAGTTCAAGTCTCATGAAGGACTTGAACGCAGTAAGATCATTGAGCGTGGTGAACGACTTGATCGAACCGGGCGATTTTACATGCCTTTGAGCGGCCTTTGGGATGCAGGTGCACCATCCGTCGATATTTTTACTGATGCACCATTTTCAATTCATCCCAGTGTATTTGCATGCAAGGAAATGGAAAACGAGTTATGAAAAACCTTTTTACAGCCTCTTTTATAAGTGCTCTCTCTATAGGTGGTGCTGCTTTGGCAGACAGTGGCCTTTATCAGGATGTAGCTGACCCCGAATCTAGTTTCGTGCGGGTGATAGCACCGGGCCATTCAATCGCTTCTATCGATGGTGAAAATATTCAAGGGATCACGCAGGGCATTTCCGGCTTTGTGAATGTCGATGCTGGTGACATAGAAGTCAGCGTGCCGAGCGGAAAGAGCGTCATTCTCGCAGGCCAAAGTACGCATTACACGGCCGTATTCATGAACGACGACGCCCCTGTCTTTGTGACAGACCTAATCAGTAATAGTGCGTCAAAGGCTGATGTCTCACTTTATAATTTGACCGACGTTCAAAGCATCAACTTGTTTGTCCCAGCAGCAAAGGCAGTGGCTATAGAAGAGATTGGTCCTAAAGAAGGCAAGTCTGTCGCAATCAAGGCTCCGTTGACATTGGATCTCGAAATCAGAGCTAACGAAAAAGTTCTAGCAACGATCTCGCAAGTGGATCTGATCCGCCGCTCAGGCGTTTCAATTGTTTTGGTTCAGCAAGGTGACAGTTTTTCTGCAGTTGCGACACCAAACACCTATTTCAAATAGTTCATTTTTTAGGAGGTTCAAATGTTTGGAATCTTGAAACCGCTCGCTCAATGTTCAGCTCAAGCCCTGATCGTCGCTTCCTTCTCGTTTATAGGTGCGCCCATACTTGCACAAAATTCGGATCGAGTGCTGCTGGAGCTATCTTTTTCGCCGCCTGACGTTGCTTTGACACCAGTGTGTTCGCCGCGTGCACCTGACATTGATACGATTGAAACATGGTCTAACTGGGATGGTAACGCGTTCCCAAATCTATCCGTTACCCAAATCAAAGCGGATATCAACCGGCTCAAAAAGATTGATGTTGAGAGCTGGAAGCCAAAGATCGAGAAAATGATCTCGCAATTGGCGGTTGAAGAACAAAGTTTCTATGGAGTCAGTGCCCAGCTGGCCCAAATTTCATTACTGATTGATGCAGGTGAATTCGAAGAGCTGCGAAAGTCTGAACTTGTTTTAAAACTCAACGCAAA
>JALZUL010000020.1 GCA_023301665.1 Ascidiaceihabitans sp. | reverse complement strand
TGATGATGTTCTTGGGGTGACCACCCTGCGCAGACTCGCTGGCATTTGAGATGTAATTCAACGGGTACGCGCAACGCATGTTTGCTGTCAGGCTGTCGTCGTCAAAATCTAAGTCCTTGGTTTCTTGATCAAAAACCATATTTTCGATAACAGTGCCAAACTTTTCAGTGGTCGCATAAATTTCTGGCTCAGCGTCTGCGCTTAGATTGATGGTTTTCGCATAGCATCCACCTTCAAAGTTGAACGTACCGCGATCAGACCAACCATGTTCATCATCGCCAATCAGCGTACGTGCTGGATCCGCTGACAGGGTCGTTTTACCGGTTCCTGACAAGCCAAAGAAAACAGCTGCATCGACTGGGTTGCCTGTCGCGTGATTTGCCGAGCAGTGCATCGGCATCACACCTTTCTCAGGGAGAAGATAGTTTAGCAAAGAGAAGACAGACTTTTTGTTTTCGCCAGCATATTCGGTGCCGCCGATCAGAATGAGCTTTTTGTCAAAGTTCATCGCGATAACTGTTTCGGAACGGCAATTATGCTTAGCAGGGTCAGCCTGGAAGCTTGGGCAGTTGATAACCGTGAAATCGGCTAGAAAATGATCAAGATCTCCGCGGTCTGGACGACGCAACATGTGGCGAATGAAAAGGCCATGCCATGCGAGTTCGGTGACCATACGAACATTGATCGCGTAAGCTGGATCAGACCCGCCTACTAAATCTTGAACCCAATAGTCTTTGCCCTTCATGTGTTCCAACATGTCAGCGTGTAGCGCGTCGAATCCTTCAGGGGACATTGCCGCGTTGTTTTCCCACCAAATTGTATCTTCGACCGAAGGTGTTTTGACGACATGCTTGTCTTTTGGGGAGCGGCCGGTGAATTTCCCTGTGGTCACAAGGAATGCGCCGCCTTTACCCAACGTGCCTTCGCCGCGCTTTAGGGCGGCTTCGATCAGCGTTGGTTCAATCTGGTTATAATAGACATTACCCAGCCCCTTGATCCCTTGATCTTCAAGCTGAAATTGCGGGTTTACCCGTCCGAATGTCATATTAACTCTCCTTTTTTCCGCAGTTGCGGGTGACCGTAAAGCGCAGTCAGGGTTAGGAAATGCCGCGCTTCAATTGGGACTTAACATGACGTTTTCAGACATGAACAGGACGCTTTGGCACAGTTAGCGCCAACATTAAAAAGTTAGCGCCAACAGTGGTCGCTTTGTGTTAGGGTAGCGCTAACGCAAATGCGCGTCTGACGCGAAAGTGCGGCAATTTAGCCATTCCTAACGAATTTCGGATCTAAATATCGCCGTATTGAGGGGTGATTCGCACTTTGCGATTGATTCGGAACGAAAAAATCGGGACAGTTGCTAAAAAACATAAAAAACATAATGTGGCAGTAGTAGTACAAGGATTTCAGGCATGAACAAGATTGCATTGGTTGACGACGACAGGAACATCCTGACGTCAGTCTCGATGACTCTCGAGGCCGAAGGTTTCGAGGTCGAAACATATAACGATGGTCAAGCCGCGCTAGACGCTTTCAACAAGAAAATGCCGGATATGGCTGTGTTGGATATCAAGATGCCGCGTATGGACGGCATGGATTTGCTCCAACGTCTCCGACAGAAAACCTCGATGCCGGTCATTTTCTTAACATCTAAGGATGACGAGATTGATGAGGTCTTAGGCCTTCGTATGGGGGCAGATGATTACGTCAAGAAACCGTTTTCTCAGCGCTTATTGGTCGAACGCATTCGAGCCTTGTTGCGTCGTCAAGATGTACAGGCTGGCGAGGTTGTTGCCGAGACTGAGGAAACCAAAGTAATTGAGCGTGGTGAGTTGCGCATGGACCCACTTCGTCATGCGGTTTCCTGGAAGGGCAATGATGTGTCGCTAACTGTGACAGAATTTTTGCTTTTGCAGGCTCTGGCGCAACGCCCTGGTTTCGTGAAGTCGCGCGATCAATTGATGGACGTCGCATACGACGATCAAGTTTATGTCGATGACCGTACAATCGATAGTCACATCAAGCGTTTGCGTAAGAAGATGCGAACAGCAGATGATGAATTTTCAGCCATCGAGACGCTTTATGGTATCGGTTACCGGTACAACGAAGATTAAATTAACCTTGTGGCCTAAGCCGAAAGGACACTCGTGAGGGATATGTCTACTCCATCATCGAGAGACGGTGATGTGGTTCTGGGCGACGATTGGGTCGCGCCAGATGCCACAGCGCCATCAGAAATGCGGGCCCGTCGTGAGCGGCGTGGCTTTCTGTCGTTACGAACATCACCCATTGCGCGTAAGATCATTATCTTCAATCTCTTGGCGTTGTGCGGCTTGATTGTCGGTATTTCGACGCTTGTCTCTTCTCGTGAAAGCCTTGCGGTTCAGCGTGCGGCAGCTCTTGTGAGTGAAGCAGAGTTGATTGCAGATGTTGTAGAGGCGCAATTGCCCAGTGATGCACCTGTAAACTTAGCAACTGCTGACGGTGTGGATATCACTGTTACTTTAAATGGCTTGGATCTACGCAACGGGACAGAGGTTTTTGTTTTTGACGCGGAAAAGGTTCTTGTGGGCAGTATTTCCGGTGGGACATCTCGTGCGAACCGAAATGGCGGTGGCACGACTGTTCTGACCGACGGGTTGAGTTGGCTTTGGACACGAATTACAGGCATATTTTCGTCCGAAGAGCCTGAAAATGGCTTGCCGGTCGAAGATCAATTGCGAACTCTGGTTGATGGTAGTCTCGCCAACGGTACGCAAATTTTGGATTCTTTGGATGCAAATGGTCAGTCTTGGTTCGGGGTTTTGACGCCGATCGAACAAGGTCGCCAGACCATTGGCATTGTGGCCGTTACCAGCGCTGCAGGCGAGATCGACAATTTGGTTCGACGTGAAAATGAGACTATTTACCAGATGTTCATCATCGCAGCCTTGGTTTCAGTTGGCTTAAGTCTTGGTTTGGCCGCAACGATTGCAAACCCGCTCTCTGATTTGGCCGCGGCGGCAGAATTGGGACGTGACAAGGATGCGCGCAAGATGAACCCTGGCCGTATCCGGATTCCGGATTTGACCGCTCGACCAGACGAAATTGGCCGCCTAAGCGGGGCTTTACGCGGTATGATCTCTGCGCTGTACAATCGTATCGACGGGAACGAACAATTTGCCGCGGATGTGGCTCATGAAATTAAGAATCCACTTGCGTCCCTGCGATCCGCCGTAGGCACATTGCGGATGGTTAAACGCGAGGATCATCGCGTCAAGCTGTTGGATGTCATTGAACATGATGTTCGACGTTTGGACCGATTGGTCAGTGATATTTCGAATGCTTCGCGATTGGATAGCGAGCTTGTCAAAGAAGAAGAAGAGCCATTCAATCTTCTTGTTATGCTTGGCAATCTTGGTCAATATCTTGGCGAAGATGCAAAATCTAAAGGCATCGACTTTATCGCAGACCTTCCACCAAACCCGATCGAAATCTATGGATTGGAAGCACGTTTAGCACAGGTTTTTGTGAACTTGATCACCAATGCAATCTCATTCTGTGAAGATGGTGATGCTATTCGGATATGGGCCCGTAAGCGGGAAAACCGTATCTTGGTTGTTGTAGAAGACACCGGTCCGGGTATTCCTGATCAGGCGCTGAACAAGATTTTCAAGCGGTTCTATTCGCAACGCCCCGAAGAGCACTTCGGGAACAATTCAGGCCTAGGCTTGGCGATCTCCAAGCAGATTGTCGAAGCACATGGTGGCGTTATTTGGGCTGAGAATATCCGCCCGACAGAAGCGGATATTACATCTGAGCCACTTGGCGCGCGTTTCGTCGTAGGCCTTCCAGTTTAAGGTGACGTAGATGTCACTCACAAACAGATGACTGTTGTGCACGCGAGCTGTATCTCTGTTGACGGGAACGGCCTGTTGGTTTTCGGTAGGGCCGGTTCGGGAAAGTCGACATTGGCTTTGCAAATGATCGAATTGGGGGCAAATCTTGTATCCGACGATCGGACTAAGCTATCGTTGGATAAAGATCAGATTTGTGCCGAGCCGCCCTCTTCTATTGTTGGATTATTGGAAGTGAGGGGCGTGGGCATTTTGAAGCTTCCAAATATTAGCGGCACAAAGATAAAAGTTTGTGTCGATTTGGACCTGATCGAAAGTGAACGGTTGCCAACGGCGCGATTTATGTCACTTTTGAACACGCAGGTTCCGTGTCTTCGTAAAGTAGAAAGCCCTGTGTTCCCTATTGCATTGATGCATTATCTAAGAGGTCGAAAAGTAAAGGCGTGATGAAAGAAACAGATCCTAACGCGCAACGGGTTGTTCTTGTGACTGGCCCATCTGGTGCAGGCCGCTCAAGTGCGATTAAGGTGCTTGAGGATCTGGGATTTGAGGCGATTGACAACATGCCTTTGCGATTGATCCCCGCGTTGTTAGATGATCCGGAGACTGGAAAACCCATGGCGCTTGGGATCGATCCGCGAACCCGAGATTTTTCGCTGTCTGCTGTTGTCGAGGCGCTCGGGTTGCTGACACAGGACCAAAAGTTTGCTCCGGAGTTGCTCTATTTAGATTGTGGGACCGATGTTCTTTTGCGGCGCTTTTCGGAAACGCGACGGCGTCATCCATTGGCGCAAGATGACAGGCCGCAAGCCGGAATCGAACGCGAGCTGAAAATTCTCGATCCGGTTAGAAAGCTGGCGGATGTTTTGATCGACACAAGTGCCTTGAATGTCCATGAATTGCGCAGCGAAGTGGAAAAGTGGTTTGCAAAGGGCAGCGGTGAGCGGCTGTCGGTTTCTGTGCAATCCTTTTCCTACAAACGCGGCCTGCCGCGCAGTGTTGATATGGTTTTCGATTGCCGGTTCCTGACCAATCCTTTTTGGAATCCAGATTTGCGCAGCGCGACAGGAAAAGAGCAACGCGTTGTCGATTATATCGCGCAAGATCCTCGTTTCGATCCATTTCGACAGAAGGTACTTGATCTCGCGTTATGGTTGTTGCCTGCGTATTTAGATGAAGGAAAATCACATCTGTCCATTGCATTCGGTTGCACGGGAGGGCAACACAGGTCAGTGGCGTTAGCAGAGACCGTGTCTTCTTCGTTGATCGAAGAAGGGTGGCAGGTATCTTTGCGTCACAGAGAATTGGACGGTCGAAAGAAGGATGAGGCAGTCAAGTGATCGGTATCGTGATCGTAGCACATGGTGGATTGGCCAAGGAATACCTTGCTGCGATCGAGCATGTCGTTGGCTACCAGACGGGTATTCAGGCGATCTCTATCGAAAAAAATGACGACCGTGCCGCCAAACAAAGTGAGATATGCACAGCTGCCGACGCGGTGGATGAGGGACGCGGGGTCGTCGTTGTAACTGATCTATTTGGTGGATCCCCATCGAATTTGAGTCTACTGGCATGCCAACCCGAAGGACGGCGTATCGTGTATGGTGCCAATTTACCCATGCTCATAAAATTGGCCAAATCGCGCCAAAAACCGGTACCTGATGCCGTCAAAGCGGCTTTGGAAGCGGGTCGTAAGTACATAGATAGCCAAAACGTCAGCCAAGAAACGTAAGAGCCATAAAATGATAAAAACGTCTTTGATGATCGAGAATATAAAAGGGCTTCATGCCCGAGCTTCTGCGAAGTTGGTTGAGGTTGTGGAAAGCTTTGATGCTCAAGCCGAGGTGTCAAAAGATGGTATGTCTGCATCAGGCGATAGTATTATGGGGCTTTTGATGTTGGCAGCGTCAAAGGGAAGTACTATTGAAATCGAAACTACAGGCCCTGATGCGCAACCACTTTCCGATGCGCTGACGGCTCTTGTTGCAGATAAATTCGGTGAAGGTGCCTGAAAAAGGTACCCATAAAAAAGGTCGATCGATTTGGCGGAAAATGCACCAGATATCTCTACGGACGCCCAGCCGGAGAAAGTGAATTTTCAACACTATGATCGCCGAAGCTTGTCTTATGCGTCGACCTTTGAAAACCGCTACATTGCGACTTTGATCCGTGTGATCGAAGCATTTACCGGGAAGCTTACGATTCTGCGCCTTATCCGGCAGTTCGAAAAACAAGAAGCTCCGAAAGGTCAGGGTTTTTGGCGCGCTGCTTTGGACGTCATGGGGATCGATCTGACGACGCCACAATCGCAACTGGACCGCATCCCGAAAGAGGGGCCGGTTATCGTCGTTGCAAATCACCCGCACGGGATGGTGGATGGTATGATTTTTGCAGATCTAATCGGACGTGTGCGCCCTGACTATCGCATTTTGACCCGCTCGTTGCTGACCGCGATCGATGAAGTGGCGGGAAGCTATATGATCCCCGTACCCTTTTCTCACGATCCCGATGCGTTGAAAAAGGGTGTGGAAATGCGCGCGGCAGCGATGAAGCATTTGAAAGAAGGCGGTGTTGTCGCCTTGTTTCCCTCAGGGCAGGTTGCTGCGTCTGAGAGCTTTTTTGGCCCTGCTGTTGAAGCGGAGTGGAATGTGTTTACAGCTGCTATGATCCGCCGCTCTGGTGCTACAGTTGTGCCGATGCGTTTCCCCGGTCAAAACAGCCGTGCCTATCAGATAGCGAACAAGCTGTCGCCAATTTTACGGCAATCTTTGTTGTTGCATGAAATCGTCTATTCATTGAACAAACCACAAGGGCCAATCGTCGGCCACCCCATCGATCGAGATGAAGTCGCTGGCTGGAAAGACGACCCTCGTGGTTTCATGGCATGGTTGCGCGATCACACGATGAACCTAAAAGGCTAAACTTAACGTGTTGGGACTGGTGTCTCGCCACGATAGTCATAAAAACCGCGCTGTGTTTTACGGCCTAACCATCCAGCTTCGACATATTTTGTAAGCAATGGGCAAGGGCGGTATTTTGTATCTGCCAGGCCGTCGTGCAGTACATTCATGATGGCCAGACATGTGTCTAACCCGATGAAATCTGCCAATTCCAATGGCCCCATAGGATGGTTCGCGCCTAAACGAAGCGAGCTGTCGATAGATTCGACATTCCCAACGCCCTCGTACAGCGTGTAGACAGCCTCGTTGATCATTGGCATCAGAATGCGGTTGACGATAAAGGCTGGAAAATCTTCAGCGGAAGCGGCGGTTTTGCCCAATCTATCGACAACGGTTTTACAGGCATCAAAGGTCTCTGCGTCGGTTGCGATACCACGGATGAGTTCGACCAACTTCATGACGGGTACAGGGTTCATAAAATGAAAACCCATGAATTTTTCTGGACGATCTGTACGACTTGCCAGACGTGTAATCGAAATAGACGAGGTATTTGATGTTAGAATTGTGTGTGGCGCGAGATGTGGAAGAAGGTTGTCAAAGATAGCTTGCTTAACCACTTCCTTTTCGGTCGCGGCTTCAATAACCAGATCGGTCTGCCCTAGCATCGGTAAGTCTTTAGATAACACGATACGTTTGATGGCGGCTTCTTTTTCATCAGCGGTGATTTTCCCGCTGCTCACTTGGCGCTCCATATTCTTGTCGATACGTGCCATAGCCTGCGATAACGCATCAGCGTCCACATCGTTAAGCACCACATCGTAGCCTGCCAGTGACATAACATGTGCAATACCGTTGCCCATTTGGCCTGCACCAATGATCCCGATTTTTTGAATTTCCATGTGAACCCTTCCGCTGCACTGCCGCATCATAGAGGTGAGCCTGCCAAGAGGGCAAGGTGCGAACATATGTTCCTATTATCTTAGCGGTTTTTAAGGGCCTCGCTGCCATACATTGAGGTGGGTGAAAAGAGGAGAGGGTTTAGCATGACCTATGATGCATTGAGGGCGGGGGCTCTCGACTATCTGCCGTGCCGTTATGGCGCTTCTAAATTATTGTTCCGTGGTCCGCGTCGATCTGTTGATCAACCTTATGTCGCGTTCCTTGGCGGTACAGAGACATATGGTAAGTTCATCGAGAATCCGTTTCCAGATCTGGTGGAGCATCAGATTGGACAAGTCTGTCTAAATCTTGGCTGCGTGAACGCGGGTGTGGATGTTTTCGTGACGGATGAACAGGTTATTGGGATGGCAACCAAGGCTGAAGTGACGGTGGTGCAAATTACTGGAGCTCAGAACATGTCCAACAGGTTTTATAGCGTCCATCCGCGACGTAATGATCGCTTTCTTAAGCCGTCAACCTTGTTGCAAGCGATTTATCGTGAGGTGGATTTTTCCGAGTTTAATTTTAACAAACATATGCTTCACCGCCTACACACGTTGTCGCCGGGGCGGTTTGAGACCGTTGTAGATGAACTGCAACAGGCATGGGTCGCTCGAATGCGGATGTTGCTGAATAAGATAAAGGGTAAAGTCATTTTACTATGGTTCGCTGATCACGCGTTGGATGCCGATACCGTCAGCGAAGATGCGCGTGATCCATGGTTTATCACCCGCGGGATGGTCGATAGGATCAGGCCATTGGCTCATGACCTTGTTGAAGTGGTCGCCTCACCCTCTAGCTTGGCACTAGGGACGGAGGGGATGATGTTTAGCCCCGTGGAGCGGCACATCGCGGAACATCTATTGGGGCCTGCCGCCCATCAAGAAGCTGCTATTGGGGTTTCGAGTAGCCTGAACAGCTGCCTATAACAGAAAAGGCCCGCGTGATTGCGGGCCCTTCCATAAAATCAATGAAGCGTTTTACAGTTTTTCGATCATCTCTGGAACTGCGTCAAACAAGTCGGCTACCAATCCAAAGTCCGCGACTTGGAAGATTGGGGCTTCTTCATCTTTATTGATGGCAACGATGATCTTTGAGTCTTTCATACCTGCCAAGTGTTGGATCGCACCAGATATCCCGACAGCCACGTAAAGCTCTGGCGCAACAACCTTACCGGTTTGGCCAACTTGCCAGTCGTTTGGCGCATAACCAGAGTCGACAGCTGCGCGGGATGCGCCAACAGCAGCTCCCAATTTGTCAGCTAGCTTTTCGATCAATGCAAAGTCTTCTTCAGACCCAACACCGCGACCGCCAGAAACAACCACACCAGCGGATGTCAATTCGGGGCGATCAGACTCGGCAACCTTGTCTTCAACCCATGATGACAGTGCTGGATCAGCAGCGGCAGCAATGTTCTCTACTGCGGCAGATCCACCAGTAGGAGCCGCATCAAATGTTGCTCCACGGAAGGTGATGACCTTCGTCGCGTCAGATGATTTTACAGTCTGAATAGCGTTGCCGGCGTAGATCGGACGCTCGAACGTTGAACCGTCTACAACTGCTGTTGCATCAGAGATCACCATAACATCCAAGAGGGCAGCAACGCGTGGCATGATGTTTTTCGCATCAGTCGTTGCTGGTGCAACGATGTGTTCGTAATCACCTGCCAAGGATACCAATAGATCTGCAACTGGCTCAGCCAAACGTTTGCCATATACCGCATCTTCGGCACATAGCACTTTGGCAACGCCTGTGATGGTCGCCGCTTCAGTCGCGGCCCCAGAGCAAGTTGCGCCTGTGCACAAAACTGTAACGTCACCCAGTGCTGTTGCAGCAGTCACCGCTTTTGCCGTGGCGTCCATCGCCAACACGCCATCGTTTACTTCAGCTAAAAGAAGTACAGCCATTATACAGTCCCCGCTTCTTTAAGTTTCTCGACCAGCTCATCGACTGATCCAACCTTGATCCCTGCAGCGCGTGTCGCAGGCTCTGCTGTGCCTGTAACCTCAAGGCGAGGGGAGACATCAACGCCGTAATCAGCAGCGGTCTTTTCGTCCATGGGTTTCTTCTTTGCCTTCATGATGTTTGGCAAAGACGCGTAACGTGGTTCGTTCAGGCGCAAATCAACTGTGACAACTGTAGGCATGTTCACTTCGATTGTTTGCAAGCCGCCGTCGACCTCACGCGTGACTTTAGCTTTATCGCCCGCGATTTCGATTTCTGAGGCGAATGTCGCTTGTGACCAGCCCATCAACGCAGACAACATTTGGCCAGTGGCGTTCATGTCATTGTCGATCGCTTGCTTGCCGCACAAGACCAGACCAGGCTGTTCTTCTTCGACGATAGCTTTAAGAATTTTTGCAACAGCCAGTGGCTCGATGTCTTGGTGTACATCGTCAGCCGCGACCACAAGAATGGCACGGTCTGCACCCATCGCCAGCGCTGTGCGCAGCGTTTCTTGTGATTGTTTAACGCCCACGGAAACCGCGATGACTTCGTCGGCTTGGCCAGCTTCTTTCAAGCGAATGGCCTGTTCAACGGAAATCTCGTCAAACGGGTTCATCGACATTTTTACATTGGCGAGATCAACACCTGAACCGTCCGCTTTCACACGAACTTTCACGTTATAGTCGATCACGCGTTTGACAGGTACTAGAACCTTCATGAGCGTCTTTCTCCTTTAACTACGACTCACCTTTTGTAGGTTTGCCGTGACACTTTCGACATTTTTAGCGAAGCTGTTGCACTTTCAACAGTGCAAAACCGTCACAACAAAGCTATCAGACGCCGCGTTCTTTGATCTTGTAACACGCAAAAGGCGTATTATCTATTGGCACCCGGAACCCAGAGAACATCGTTGTGGCCATTTTCGTTGGCGATGCGCGCGGCGACAAAGAACCAGTCACTCAATCGGTTAAGGTATTTCACGGCGGCTGGATTCACAGATTCCATCGTCGCGAGTTCTACCGTGAGCCGTTCTGCGCGGCGTGCCACAGTCCGGCAAACATGTAGATGCGCCGACAAAGGGCTGCCACCTGGCAGAATAAAGCTGCGTAGCGGCTCTAGAACGTTGGTCATGGCATCTATTTCAGCTTCAAGCCGTTTGACTTGCTGATCAGCCACGCGAAGGGGGGGGTACTCTGCCTCAGCATCCTTCTCCATGTTCGGGTTGCACATGTCTGCACCCAGATCGAAAAGGTCGTTTTGTATCCGGCTGAGAGCTTCATCAACTGCGCCATCCGCTGCAAGACGCGCAACGCCAACAAAGCAATTTAGCTCATCAGACGTACCGTAGGCGGTGACCCGCATAGAATGCTTGGCAACACGTGCACCATCCCCCAGTGCAGTTTCGCCCGCATCGCCGGTTTTGGTGTAGATTTTGTTTAGAACAACCATGGTTTTACGCTCCGCTGCGTTTGAAATACGCGTAGATTAAAATTGCGACAACAGCGACGGCTTGCAAGATGATCCGCCAGCGCATTAGCTTGTTCGAATTGCTGTGGGCCCACCCTTTGCCTTTTGCAAATCCGCCAAGGCCGGTCATCAGCACAAGAATAACAGCTATAACAGCCAAAATGATGAAGAAGAAAATAGGTCCGCTAGACATGATGCGCTCCGCTTAGTCTTTTGTGTGACCATGATGTAGCTGCGGCGCACCTAAAAGCGAAGTATTTTTACACTAAGCTTTGGATAACACCCAGTCGAGCAGGCGAGTCGGCAGGACCCGTCGCAGGAATGCCATAAGGTAAGTGGGGGTTGTCACGAAATATCGTGCCCGTGGGCGTTTGGCTTCTGCGGCATGGATAAGCTTTTTGACAACCGCTGACGCTGGAAGCTCAAAAGGATCTGGGCCCTCTGATTTGTACAAGCGTTCTAGCAGGCTTGATCTGTATTGCCCGGCACGTGCAGAGTCTTTCCAATTGATCCAACGTTCAAAATGAAGAATCGAGTTTTCGCGGAATTTAGTGCCGATTGGGCCTGGTTCGATCAATACGATGTCGATGTTGGTGTCGCGCATTTCGACACGCAAAGCATCTGTTAATCCCTCAAGAGCAAATTTTGTGGCGACGTAAGCGCCTCGCCAAGGAATAGAGACAAAGCCCAAAACAGAAGAGCACTGGATGATCCGGCCATGCCCTTGGGCACGCATGATAGGCAGAATGGAACGGGTGACCTCGTGCCAGCCAAAAAGGTTGGCTTCAAAGATGGCACGTAACGCGTCAGTCGGTAAGTCTTCGACAGCACCGGGTATCGCGTGTGCCCCATTGTTAAAGAGGGCATCTAAAGTACCGCCTGTTGCTTCTAGGACTTCATTCAGCCCCTGATGAAGGCTTGCGGTATCGGTGTAATCCATACGCGGGCTTTCAAAACCCATCGTCCGTAAGCGATCGCAATCTACCTGCTGTTTACATGCTGCAAAAACGCGCCACCCGCGCTCGCGCATTTCCATTGCTGCGGCAAGGCCGATCCCGGACGAACAACCAGTTATTAATATGGATCTTGCAGGCATGATATTTGGGTTCTTTTAGATCGGGTGCATCGGGATCATAGGTTTCTTAGCCCTTTTCCAACAGGAAGTCAGCCATCCAGCCAATCGTTGCGCCGTCTAGCGATTGCATTTCAACCCAACCCTCACCATTTTCAGCAAGGACCAAAACTTCTGCACCACGGGTGAGGCTTCCGACAACGTCAAAATTGGTACCAGGGCCGCCACGTACATTGACGCGGTTTCCACTTACGAAACGTAAATCTTGGACCTGCTCTGCTGATTGGCCGGATGCTGAAATTGACGTTTCAGAGGGCGCTATTAAGCTCGGAAAGATGATTGAACTGGCAGGCGCGTCGCCAGCTAAGGACGCGAATGCGGCCTGTGTCACTTCTGCGTCTGCAGGTTTGTCCAAGGGCAACTGTTGGGCAGCCGCGAGAACCGCCTCAACCTTTTCGGGGGCGGCCAATTCAGCAACTACAGTCTCGGTTGTAACTTCTTCTTCGACATCAGGTGCTTGTGCGATTTTTGGCAGACCTTGCTCAATTGGGCCAGCTTCAACACGGCTTAAGCGCAGCGCTTCGCCGTCAAAATCAGCGCCGCCGCTGAGTTCATAAAAAGAAAAGCCTAAAAATCCAAAGGCGATAAGAATAAACTTACCCAAGGTGCGATCCCCCAATCACATGTCATCATGTTGTATGACGACTCGTTTCATCTAACACATAACGGATGATCTACCTGTGATTAGGGGGAAATTTTTTGCTAATTCAGCACCACGTGTCAAAGATGCAACGACAATGGCAAAGAACTTTACCTATCGACCATATTGGCGGCTTGTTCCTTGTCGGAGGGATGGGTAGACATCTTGCATGGCTGATATTGATGACCTTCCGAGCAAGAACTTAAGTGAACCACTGCGCCGCGCGCTGGGGGACCGATACCTAACGTATGCGCTGTCTACGATTATGCACCGGGCTTTGCCGGATGCACGTGACGGTTTGAAACCCGTGCACCGCCGTATCCTTTACGCGATGCGCGAATTGCGTTTGGCGTCAAATGGCGGTTTCCGTAAATCAGCTAAGATTTCTGGCGACGTGATGGGGAACTATCACCCGCATGGTGACGCCGCGATCTACGATGCGATGGCACGTTTGGCACAAGATTTTAACGTGCGTTACCCATTGGTCGACGGCCAAGGTAACTTTGGCAACATCGATGGGGATAACCCCGCTGCCGCGCGTTACACCGAAGCACGCATGACAGCCGTTGCTGAGGCCATGCTTGAAGGTCTCAATGAAGACGCCGTCGATTTCCGCGAAAACTATGATGGCACCTTAACAGAGCCTGCGGTTCTTCCTGCTCAGTTCCCGAACCTGTTGGCCAACGGTTCCAGCGGTATTGCTGTTGGTATGGCGACCAATATTCCGCCGCATAACATTTCAGAACTGTGCGACGCGTGTTTGCACATGATCAAAGTGCCTGACGTGCGCGATGATACTTTGCTGAACTATGTTCCGGGCCCAGATTTTCCCACTGGTGGGATTATCGTCGAGTCACCTGAGAACATCGCGACCGCGTATCGAACCGGTAAGGGCGGTTTCAGATTGCGTTGCCGGTACGAGGTCGAAGATCTTGGACGTGGCCAATGGCAAATCGTTGTCACTGAAATTCCCTATCAAGTTCAAAAGTCTAAGCTGATCGAGAAGATCGCAGAGCTTATTCAAATCAAGAAGATCCCAATCCTCGGGGACGTGCGTGACGAATCTGCGGATGACATTCGTTTGGTCCTAGAACCGCGTTCTAAGAACGTTGATCCCGAAGTTCTGATGGGCATGCTTTATCGCAATTGCGATCTAGAGCTGCGGTTTTCTTTGAACATGAACGTGTTGATCGATGGCCTGACGCCAAAGGTCTGCTCGATGAAGGAAGTACTGCGTGCGTTTCTTGATCATCGTCGCGAAGTGCTTATTCGCCGTTCGACGCACCGGATGGAAAAGATCGATCACCGTTTAGAGGTCTTGGAAGGCTTTATCGTCGCTTTCCTGAACTTGGATCGGGTTATCGACATCATCCGCTATGATGAGGATCCAAAAGCCGCGTTGATGCGCGAAGATTGGTCTAAAGACCACGTGCGGGCCATGGACGAAAAAGACTATGTGTCGCCAGCGCCAAGTGCAGGTGAGTTGTCTGAGGTTCAAGCCGATGCAATCTTGAACATGCGTTTGCGCAGCTTGCGCCGTCTAGAAGAAATCGAATTGCTGCGCGAACAAGCTGCTTTGATGGAAGAGCGCGCTGGGCTTGAGGATTTGCTCGATAGCTCAGATATACAGTGGTCAAAAATCTCAGAGCAATTGAAAGCAACCAAAAAGCAGTTTGGCAAAGATTGGGAAGGCGGCGCGCGCCGCACCACATTTGCAGAAGCTGGCGAAGTTGCAGAAGTGCCGCTTGAAGCGATGATTGACCGCGAGCCGATTACGGTTGTTTGCAGCCAAATGGGCTGGATCCGTGCGATGACCGGCCACATCGATCTGAACCGTGAGCTCAAGTTCAAAGACGGCGATGGGCCGCGTTTTATCTTCCACGCAGAAACCACCGACCGTCTCTTGGTCTTTGGTGCAAACGGGCGGTTCTATACGATCAGCGCCTCCACTTTGCCCGGCGGGCGGGGCATGGGCGAACCGTTGCGATTGATGGTTGATTTGCCCAATGAAGCTGAGGTTCTCGAGATACTGATCCACAAGCCGGGGCGCAAACTGTTGGTGGCCTCAACTGCCGGTGACGGCTTTGTTGTGCCAGAGGATGATGTTGTGGCGCAAACGCGCAGCGGCAAGCAGGTTTTGAAT
>JALZUL010000019.1 GCA_023301665.1 Ascidiaceihabitans sp. | reverse complement strand
CTCTCATTCAGCAGGCCCAAGCGGCCCGTGAGAGCATCACAGAAACCAATGCCGACGGTTTTGGCCTTGCATGGTATAACAAAAAAACAGAACCCGGCGTTTATAAAGATGTGCACCCCGCATGGGCCGATGCCAACCTGCATTCGGTCACTGATCAAGTCTCCTCGGGGCTGTTTTTAGCGCATGTGCGTGCCTCAACGGGGACAGCGACAAGCCGCGACAATTGCCACCCCTTCTGCAGTGGCAAGATGTCCTTTATGCACAATGGTCAGGTGGGCGGCTTTGATGCCGTGCGAAAATCAGCTGATATGATGATCCCTGATGAGCTATTTCCAAGACGCCGTGGATCGACCGACAGCGAATCTATTTTTTTGGTAGCGATGGGCTTGGGTCTGGAAGAAGACCCAAAAACCGCGCTCGAGCGCACCGTCGGGCATTTCGAAGCGATGTCGCGTGAAAAAGGCAGCGCGCCTCATATTCGCATGACAGCCGCCATCTCAGACGGCGAAAAGTTGTATGCTGTGCGATATGCATCAGATGACAAAGCGCCATCGCTCTATTACCGCAAAAGTCTCATTGGGGAGGGCTGGACGGTCGTGTCAGAACCCTATGCGGATTGTGGGGATTGGCAGAAAATTGACAGCGGGACCTTTCTGACCTTTAGCCACAAGGACGCAAAATCCGAGAGTTTCGTACCCTCGATCTAGCAGCGTGTCGCAAGCCATGTCGATACCGATGCCCATGCCCATGCCCATGCCCATGCCCATGCCAAGAGCGTGCATCTGAATCACGTTGGTGAACGTAAAAACGGCGCTTCTTTCTTCAAGAAGCGCCGTTTTAAAACTCTCAACCAATTCTTAAAGAATTAGGAAGCTTTTGTGATGAAGCCAACCGCGTCGCCGAAGCTTTGGATTGTTTCTGCTGCGTCATCAGGAATTTCGATGCCGAACTCTTCTTCGAACGCCATTACCAACTCAACAGTGTCAAGGCTGTCAGCGCCAAGGTCGTCGATGAATGACGCGCCTTCAACAACTTTAGCTTCTTCAACACCAAGGTGCTCTACAACGATCTTTTTAACGCGGTCTGCGATGTCGCTCATATTCAAAGTCCTCACTCGTTCGGGCCAATAACCCAGATATTTATGGCTCCCGTTCAGGGGGGCCTTGGTCTTACCCTAAAAGGGCGCTCAAGCTGCATCTTACGAAACAGCAGACCAAGCGGCGGCTGCCACTTAGATCAATTTCTGCGCCGCCTATAACACAGTCGGCGCAGTTGGCAAATGATTTGCCGCTCTTACGCGTAGCGCAGAGCTACAACATGGCCATCCCGCCATTCACATGCAAGGTCGTTCCTGTGACATATCCTGCCTCAGCGGAAGCTAAGTATAAGACAGCACTCGCAATTTCTGATGGCTCACCCATGCGACCAGCAGGTATCTGCGTCATAATTGCACCTTTTTGGTCATCATTCAGCTTATCGGTCATTGCAGTGGTGATAAAGCCCGGTGCCACAGCATTTACTGTGATTCCCCGACTCGCGACCTCATATGCCAGCGATTTGGACATGCCAATCATGCCCGCTTTTGATGCGGCATAGTTGGCCTGCCCCGGATTGCCCGTCGCGCCAACAATCGAAGAAATATTCACAATACGACCCCAGCGGGATTTCATCATGCCGCGCATCACGCCCTTGCACAGCTTAAATGTCGCCGTCAGGTTCACGTTCAAAACGCTTTCCCATTCGTCATCCGACATCCGCATAAACAAGTTGTCGCGTGTGATACCTGCGTTGTTGACCAAAATATCAACAGAGCCCATCGCAGCAGCGGCCTCTTTTGGCAGGGCTTCGACAGCGGCCATATCGCTTAGGTTACATGGCAGAACATGCGCGCGTTCGCCCAGTTCTGCGGCCAATGCCTCAAGCGGTTCAACCCGCGTGCCGCTCAGACCAACTGTAGCGCCCGAGCTGTGCAACATACGTGCGATATCTGCGCCAATGCCACCGGAAGCGCCCGTTACCAGCGCGTTTTTACCCGTCAAATCAAACATTTATTCTTCCTAACTTCTTTTATCCTCACACCAAGGGTGCGCGTTCTCCCAAGACCCAACGGGCCACATCAACAAAATCGAACACGAGCGAGATGCAAATCACGGCCAGTATGCCCCATATGATCCGACGTGGCCAAACTGGCATGTCCCCACGCGCTTGCTGCGCGATCAAGAACACCACCACTGGCCCCCAAAAGATCAAATGCGGCAAGCCCAGCAGCTTTACATAGCCCATTGCGCCAAACATGAATTGCATCGCAACACCGCCCAAAAGACTTGCGATCAAGGTCACGATGCCAGCTTTACGACTGGGTTTCCAAATCAACAAAAGCAGCGGGGCAACAAAAGCCCCCAGCATCAAGACATTGGTCCAAAGGCCAACCCATGCAGGCTGCAACGCCATGGCTTCATTAAATGTCATCTTTAACCCTCCAGAGTTGCGGTGATATCAGCTGGTGCGCCGATATTGCGGGTTGCAATGGCGCGATCAATACGGCGGATCATACCGCACAAAGCTTTGCCCGCGCCGATTTCCCAAATGTCTGTCACGCCGTTCGCGCCCATCCATGATACGCTTTCACGCCAGCGCACGGATCCTGTGACCTGCTCAACCAACAAGCTGGCGATCAACTCAGCACCGTCCACGGCTTCGGCCCGTACGTTTGCGACCAAAGGCACGGCGGGCGCTTTGATTTCGACCTGCGCCAAAGCCTCGGCCATCACATTTGCCGCAGGTTCCATCAATGCACAGTGAAACGGTGCAGACACTGGCAGCAACACGGCGCGCTTTGCGCCCTTGGCTTTGGCAATGTCCAGCGCGCGCTCAACTGCGCCCTTGTGGCCCGAGATCACGACCTGACCTGGGTCATTGTCATTGGCGGCTTGGCAGACTTCGCCTTGCGCCGCTTCAGCTGCAACCTCTGTTGCTCCTGCAAAATCCAAGCCCAACAAAGCCGCCATTGCGCCAACGCCAACTGGCACGGCCTCTTGCATGGCCTTGCCACGGATGCGCAACAAGCGTGCCGTATCCGAGATCGAAATCGCCCCAGCCGCCGCCAATGCGGAATATTCGCCAAGCGAGTGACCCGCAACAAAGCTTGCACGATCAAGCGTTAGGCCCTCGGCCTCCATCGCGCGCAGAGCTGCCAAAGAGGTCGCCATCAGCGCGGGCTGTGCATTTTGGGTCAGCGTCAGCGTGTCTTGATCGCCGTTCCAGATCAGATCAGACAGCTTTTCACCCAAAGCATCATCTACTTCCTCAAACACCGCACGTGCCGCTGGATAGGCGTCGGCCAAATCGCGGCCCATACCGATGGTCTGTGCGCCTTGGCCCGGAAATACAAAAGCGGTTGTCATAAGGTCTGCTCTCCTCGATCTGTTGGAGTGGTTTTGTGTCGCAAGGGGTTTAGACGCCCTGCCCCCGTGGCACAAGCTTTGCAATCACCTTGCGTAAAGGCGCAGGTCAACTGTGCGTGCAGTGCCCTTGTGCCGGATGTGTAAATTTGTTCAGTGTTCACCTGTAACACAGGAGCGCCAATGTCCCGTCACAATACAACCCACAGCTATGGCAGCGTTGCCAAAACCTTTCACTGGCTGTCAGCGCTTTTGATCATCACCCTCATTGCACTGGGGATCACCGCCAACAAACTGCCATACGAGACGTCAGAACAGCTTACGTTGAAGGCTTGGATGTTCTCGATGCACAAGACATTGGGGGTTACGGTGTTCTTTGTGGCCCTCGCGCGGATTGCTTGGGCCTTGCGCCAGCCCAAACCAAACGGGTTGCACCCCGAGCGCAAGGCCGAAAGCTGGTTGGCTGAGACCATTCATTGGTTGCTTTACGGTTCTTTGGTGCTGGTCCCGTTAACAGGTTGGATACATCATGCAGCCACAACAGGGTTCGCGCCCATTTGGTGGCCCTTTGGGCAAAACCTGCCCTTCGTGGCTAAAAACGAAAACACAGCCGAGATCTTTGCCGGATTGCACCTTGTTTTTGAGCGGGTCTTGGCGGCTTCGATCCTGTTGCATATCGCTGGCGCTTTAAAACACCACTTCATCGATAAAGACGCCACCTTAAAACGTATGTGGTTTGGTGCCTCCAATGCGCCAAAGACGACTGGCAAGCACACCACGGCCCTTCCAATTGCATCCGCACTTGTGGCTTGGGTTGGTGCCCTTTTGATCGGCACAGCCATCGGGATATTTGATCACAGCGATCACGACAGTCACGATCAAAGCGATCAGGCCAAAGCAACACTCTCACAAGACGCCCCACCCTCTGGATGGACAGTTCAATCCGGCAATATCGCCCTAAAGGTTGATCAATTTGGCGGCGTTGTTGACGGCAGCTTTGAGGATTGGAACGCTGCAATTACCTTTGACACCCTCACAGGTATCGGAACGACAGAGGTGACCATCGCCACTGGTTCGCTTTCCTTGGGCTCCGTGACCT
>JALZUL010000018.1 GCA_023301665.1 Ascidiaceihabitans sp. | reverse complement strand
AAACCGGCGCTCGGCAATCCGGCGATCTTCAGCGTCCATGCCACCGTGGTAATGCAAAGCCAAATGACCGGCTTCGCGCAACGCTCCTGCGATCCCTTCGGTCTTGGCCCGTGTGCCACAATAGACGATCCCCGATTGTCCCTTGCGCGCATTGGCAAAGTCCAAGATTTGACGGCGTGGCCCATCCTTGGCGGCAAAGGCCAGGTGAATATTGGGTCGATCAAAGCCATGCAAAAACTTGCTGGGCGGGGTGCCATCAAACAGCTTTTGGATAATTTCGATCTGGGTTTCTGCATCCGCGGTCGCGGTAAAGGCGGCCAAAGGCACATCTAACGCACGGCGCAACTCCCCAATCCGCAAATAATCGGGCCGAAAATCATGGCCCCATTGGCTCACACAATGGGCTTCGTCCACAGCGATCAGATTGACGCCAACGCGGCGCAACATTCCCATAACGCCACCCGCGGCCAAACGTTCCGGTGCCATATAGAGCAGCTTGAGATCACCGCGCTCCAGCCCCTCCCAAACCGCATCGGTCTCTTCAGGTGTATTGCCAGACGTCAACGCCCCCGCCGATACGCCCGCTTCTTGCAGCGCGCGGACCTGATCACGCATCAACGCGATCAACGGTGAAATTACCACCGTCACACCATCGCGCAGCAATGCAGGCAGTTGGAAGCACAGGGATTTACCACCACCCGTCGGCATAATCGCCAATACGTTTTCACCCGCAGTCACGGCCTCAACAATCTCTTGTTGGCCGGGGCGGAAAGCATCAAAGCCGAAAACGTCACGTAACAGCGTGGCAGCGCCAGTCATGCGGAAAACCCTGTAAATTTTTTATTGTTTGCTCTTAGCCTGACAATTTCACACTAAGATTCAGCGAACAAGGGTTAACGCAATCCAAACAAGACGGGCAGCACTGATCCGCGTAGCAAAATCACGGCAAGGAACGCGACCAGCGGTGCCAAATCCAGCGGATGCGTGTTTGGCAAAACTTGGCGAATGCGCCCGTATAGCGGCTCTAACAAGCGATTTAAGCCTGTCCAAATCTGGTAAACAATCGGCTGGTGAAGGTTCAGAACATTGAAATTGATCAACCAGCTCATAATGATGTGAATGATCATAACGGTATAGGCCAAGCCAAGCACCATTTGCAGCGCATCATATAGAATGGTCATCATATCGATATCGTTCCCTTTTTATCTTGCAAAACACCTAATGTCGGACCGCTCAAAGGGCAAGCCTCACTCACAGATGCTGCAAGATACTCAATAGTCATTGCCTTTGACGCCTCGATAAGGCCTGTCAGCTAACAACTAATGAAAGCATCACTTGCTTATAGGCAGTGGGCCTGATTTTAATCGACCTAACAATGGGGATTGGGTAAATGGCTGAGGTTTCACTGCGCAAGCGGATTTGGGGATGGTATTCGTTTGATTGGGCCAGCCAACCTTATCACACGGTGCTCAATACATTTATCTTCGGGCCCTTTTTTGCCGCTATTGCTGCCACCTATTTCCTGAACCTCGGATTTAGTGAAGATATCGCAGATGCCAAAGCCCAAACCATGTGGGCTTTGAGCACCGCAATCTATGGGATTCTCATCGCGCTGATGGCGCCGGTGTTTGGGGCCATGGCTGATAGCTCTGGCCGGCGCATGCCGTGGATCGTTGTGTTTAGCATAATGTATGTGGCGGGGTCGGGCCTGCTCTGGTTCACTGACCCGACTGGCAGCAATCTTTACTGGATGCTTGCGGCCTTTGGGCTGGGTTTCATCGGCGGTGAATGCGCGCTCATCTTTGTAAACGCTCAACTGCCGGGCCTTGGCACAAAAGACGAGATTGGCAAAATTTCGGGATCAGGCTTTGCCATTGGCTACCTTGGCGGCGTTATCTCTTTAATTCTTGTTCTGGTCTTTGTGGTCGAGCAGTCAAATGGCCTCACAATCGCAGGGTTAGAGCCTGTTTTTGGCCTAGATCCAAGCCAACGCGAAGGCACACGCGCAACCGGTATTTTCACCGCCCTTTGGTTTGCGATCTTCATGATCCCGTATTTCCTGTGGGTACGAGAAAAGCCATCAACTGCGAAACAAGATAACGTATTTCAGGCGCTGGGCCGTGTGTGGAGCTCCATCAAAGGGCTGCGGCAAAAGCCAAGCTTGGGTGTGTTTCTTTTATCCTCGATGCTCTACCGCGACGGGCTCAACGGGCTGTATGCCTTTGGTGGCGTCTATGCGGGATTGGTGCTCAATTGGGAGGTCAGCCAGATTGGTGCCTTTGGTGTCATCGCCGCACTTGGCGCGACCATCTTTAGTTATCTAGGCGGCTTTGCCGATCGCAGGTTTGGGCCAAAACCGGTGATCATTCTGACGATCCTTGTCTTGATGGTGATCAGTTTCACCATCATCAACCTATCGCCAACAGCATTCTTTGGTGTGGTTCTTTCTGACGGCACAAACCTGCCCAATACAATCTTTATGATCAGCGGTGTCTTTATCGGGGGCATGGGTGGCATTCTGCAATCTGCAAGCCGTTCCCTTATGGTGCGCCACTGCGATCCCGAGGCCGCAACCGAGTATTTTGGCCTCTATGGCATGTCCGGCCGCGCAACAGCATTCTTGGCTCCAACCTTGATCGCGATCGTGACAGCGGCAACAAATAGCGCACGTCTGGGCATATCCCCTGTTCTTGTGCTTTTCATTATAGGTCTAATCTTGCTACTCTGGGTTAAAGCAGAAGGGGAAACGAACACATGAAACGGTTACGCAAAATCTCTATGCTCGGTGCCGCGCTGATGTTAATCGCGTGCTCTGGCTCCTCGGATACAAACATCGACGGTACTGCCGTTGTCGCGCCAAAGGCGTCAGAAATCAGAGGTCTCGCAAAATCTGCCTTTGGTGGCGTCGCCTTCGCCTCAAATCAAAAACCAGCACCTCACGGCGGATACGCCAAAGGGTGCATCGCAGGTTCAGAACAACTGGCCGAAACCGGTGCCACATGGCAAGCCATGCGCTTGTCGCGCAACCGCAACTGGGGCCACCCTGAACTTGTCGATATGGTGCAAAAACTCAGCCGCACCGCTGCCAAGCAACCGGGTTGGAATGGTCTCTATGTAGGGGATATGAGCCAACCGCGGGGCGGACCAATGCTCACAGGGCACCGCAGCCACCAGATCGGGCTTGATGCCGATATCTGGATGTTGCCCGCGAAAAACCTGAACCTCTCCGTCAAAGAGCGCGAAAACCTATCTTCGATCTCGACCCGCCGTGCTGGTGGCGCATTTACCAACGGAAATTGGACACGCGCCCACCACGAGATCCTCAAGGCAGCAGCGCAAGACAAACGCACTGCCCGTATTTTTGTTTTCCCGGGTGCCAAGGTGAAAATGTGCGCTGAAGCGACCGGAAACCGTGACTGGCTGCGCAAAATCCGGCCTTGGTACGGGCACCACTATCACTTCCACATTCGTCTTGCCTGCCCACGCGGCGCACGAGGGTGCGTTGATCAAAACCCGCCACCACCGGGTGATGGATGCGCAGATGCACAAAACTGGGTGAATGACATTTTGAACCCGCCTGCACGCAAACCAGTGGATCCAAACGCGCCAAAACCAAAGCCGCGTCGTGAATTCACGGTCGCTGATCTGCCACAGCAATGCTCAAACGTTTTACGCTCGCAGTAATCTGCTGCGCCAGCTCCGCTTTCGCTGAACCACAGCTTGTCTTTTCAGGCCGTGTTTCAGTCGAAGGTGCGGGCGGGCTGTCTGGGCTTGAACTAACTGCAAATGGGCAATCAGGGATCACCGTCTCAGATCGTGGCGACTTGTTTGGCGTGTCCCTAAAAAGGAAAAGCGGCACGCTGGATAGCATTGCGCTAACCCCATGGCCGACACGACGCAAAATAGCAGGCGACGTTGAAGGCATCGCAACCAAAGACGATGATACCTTTTTTTTCTCACTCGAAGGCCCAGCCAAGGTTGTCGCACTAAATCCAAACGGCAAAATAACGGCGTTGCCCAAACATCCAGATTTCGCAAAAATGCAATCCAACCGCGCGCTCGAAGCGATTGCGATCGATCAGGATGGGGCGCTCTTCACCCTTGCAGAAGCCGCACCAAAACACGCGACCAAACTGACGCTTTATGCATTTAAAGACGACGAATGGGGCATCGCTGCAATGCTGCCCCAAAGCGGTTCATTTCTTGCTGTCGGTGCAGATTTCGACGCAGAGGGTTGGTTTTATTTGCTTGAGCGGGCCGTCACACCACTTGGATTTCGCTCGCGCGTTCGGCGGTTTGATCTGACCCAAGAACCACCAAATGAACAAACGCTGCTGACAACGTGGCCTTCCCAACATGACAACCTCGAAGGGATGAGCCTGTGGAAAGACAGCGCAGGCAAAACGCGGGTCACGATGATATCGGATGACAACTTTCTGCCCATCCAGCGCAGCCAGATCGTGGAATACACCTTACAGGAATAACTTGCATTGCGCCTGATCCCTGTTTAGGGACCGCCCGTCTGCATGGTGCAGGCCGAGTTCTCCGCTGCCTTGATAAAACGGGTTTATAGTATGCAATCTTCTATCCTCTCTCGAGGGTACCTCCCGGGTATTCTTGCAATGGCTGTCATCGTTGTGGCCTCCAACATACTTGTGCAGTTCCTGATCCTCGAC
>JALZUL010000017.1 GCA_023301665.1 Ascidiaceihabitans sp. | reverse complement strand
AAAATCCATCCGCAGCGCCCCATCTGGCAAGGGGGCCGCTACAATCATGCTACCGTCGCGCTGAACCGTCAAATTTTCCTCTGACTTGGCAAGGCTTGAAGAACCGAACAATTGCAGCGCTGACGCATCCGCCAAATCGATTTTACGAGCCTCAAGCCCCATTCGCATACCGCGCAAAGAACGGTCATCACTGCTCAAGAGCGCCCGCAAACCTTTGGCAGGCGCATTTGCAGGCTGGCCAAACATTCCGACGTCCACCCTGCCCTTGCCGTCAGCCCCAACCACTTCGCAAAGCTGTCCGCCTTCGTCATCTGTGATCGTGACAACATCGCCCGCATAGACTGGCAGTAAAATTGCGCCAGCTCCCTCAACCACATAGCGTTCCGTACCACGCGGCAACGAGAATTGGCTTGGTAATAAAATTTGACTGGGGCGCGGTGGGCCCGCGGGGACTTTAGGGTATGGATCATCGAGCATTACAGTTATCCCAAACGTTAAACCATGCAGAATGCTCAATGGGCTCATCCGGCACATGTTGCACTAGCGGAATATTTATTTATTTTAAAGAATAACCAAAAACATTGTTTACGCAAGCCTTTCAAAGGGGCATGCATGCAATCAATCAATCACAAATGAGCGGTTCACAGATATGCTTTCACTTAGCCTTGGAATGATCGCCGCTCTCGCCTGGGGACTTCACGACATTTGCGTCCGCTATGTGTCGCAAAACGGTGGGATTTTACCCGCATTGACGACTGTGTTGGTTGGCGGCAGCATCTTTATGTTACCGATCTCGGGCATGTTTGGGGATTGGTCGCTCATGACCCCCGCCAGCTACGGCTACAGTATTTTAAGTGGTTCGATCTATCTGATCGGCTGCATTGGGCTATACAAAGCCTTTGCGATCGGGCCCGTCCGCCTTGTTTCACCAATTATGGGCGCATATCCGATTCTGTCGATTGGCTGGGCTGCACTGATGGGCCAACCTGTGCCATGGGACCAGTGGTTGGCCGTTGGCGCCGTCATCGCAGGTGTTGCAGTTGTTGGGACGTTGTCGGAACAATCAGAAAGTGAAGGCACACAAAAAGCCGCTATCGGCTGGGCTTTGGTAGGGGCGAGCGGTTTTGCTTTGGCTTTTGCAGTCGGTCATATTGCAACACAGGCAGGAAGCGAATTGCCGGTCGTGTTGGTCACACGCCTCGCAGCCGCAGCGGGCGCAATTGTATTGCTCATGCGCTCTAAGGGTATCAAGCTCCCCCAACGCAAGGCTTGGCCATTGCTGGCGGCTATGGGCCTTCTTGATGCATTGGCATTGGGTATTGTAATTGCTTCGGGTAATTTAGACCGTCCCGAATTTGCAGCCGTCGCCGCCTCTACCTTTGGGCTGATCACAGTCATTTTGGCATGGGCGTTTTTGAAAGAACGTATGAGCACGGGGCAATGGATCGGCGTTGGGATCAGCTTTTTGGGGATCGGTTACTTGGCCTTATGATGGCATTCCTTTTGTATTCAAAACGCCCCTAGACAGCCAACGATTCTGCCTCGCGTTGGGCAGTGCACCACTGCCGCGCAACAATATGTCACGCAAGCCAAGCAACCTTTTCACATCCATCGCGCGCCATTAAATAAGACCATGTCAAAAGATCGTTTTCTTTCAGAACATCGCTTTGACAGGCAATCCCAAGAAAACAGTAGCAAATTTACAAATCAGACCGTCATAATTTACAAAAAACCAAACCCGCTGGAAAAACCTTTACAGCGAAACCCTTATATTACCGTCTCTTATTCACTTCTTTTCAATACGCAGTATGATCCAAGGCGATTATCCAACTTGGCCGCGTGGGAGTGACGCATCAAAGCCAATTTGATTACAAAGACTGCCCTTAGCGGGCAAAGCCATTAGGGAGGCGCCAACAATGTCAGACACCCAATCCAAAACCTATCCCCCATCCGCTGAAATGGCTGCAAATGCCAACGTAGATGCCGCCAAATACGACGCGATGTATGCCGCGTCCATCGCGGACCCTGACGCGTTCTGGGGCGAGCACGGCAAACGGATCGACTGGATCAAGCCCTACACCCAAGTCAAAGATGTCGATTTTAGCTTGGGCAATGTCTCGATCAATTGGTACGCCGATGGCTCGCTGAACGTTTCAGCAAACTGTATCGACCGCCACCTTGCCACGCGCGGTGATCAAACCGCGATCATTTGGGAACCTGACAGCCCAACAGATGAAGCGCTGCACATTACGTACAAGCAGTTGCACAGCTCTGTGTCCAAGATGGCCAACATCTTGAAAGGCCTTGGCGTCAACAAAGGTGACCGCGTTGTCATCTACATGCCAATGATCCCTGAGGCGGCTTATGCAATGCTGGCCTGTGCCCGCATTGGTGCGATCCACTCTATCGTTTTTGCCGGCTTTTCTCCTGATGCGCTTTCTGCACGTGTGAACGGCTCAGAAGCCAAAGTTGTGATCACTGCGGACGAAGCCCCCCGTGGCGGCCGCAATACACCGCTCAAAGCCAATGCCGACAAAGCTTTGGCTGATTGCGCGGATACAGTTCAGTGCTTGGTTGTGCGTCGCACCGGCGGCGATGTCGCTTGGAACGCAGCACGTGATCATGATTACAACGCTCTGAGCGTCACAGCATCTGCAGATTGCCCTCCAGAAGAGATGAATGCCGAAGACCCGCTGTTTATCCTTTACACCTCTGGCTCAACAGGCATGCCAAAGGGTGTTGTCCACAGCACTGGCGGTTACATTGTTTACGCCTCAATGACCCATGAAGTCACCTTTGATTACAAAGACGGCGAAGTCTTTTGGTGTACAGCCGACGTGGGCTGGGTCACAGGACACAGCTACATCGTTTACGGCCCACTCGCCAATGGTGCGACCACTGTCATGTTCGAAGGTGTGCCGACCTATCCCGACGCCTCGCGGTTCTGGCAGATTTGCGAAAAGTACAAAGTCGCCCAGTTCTACACGGCTCCAACAGCCATCCGCGCCCTCATGGCGCAGGGCGATGATTTCGTAAAAAGCGCTGACTTGAGCAGCCTACGCTTGCTTGGGACTGTTGGCGAACCGATCAACCCTGAGGCGTGGAATTGGTACAACGAAGTTGTTGGCGGCGGCACCTGCCCGATCGTTGACACGTGGTGGCAAACCGAAACTGGCGGTCACTTGATGACCCCACTGCCGGGCGCACATGCAATGAAGCCCGGCTCTGCAATGAAACCATTCTTTGGTGTTGAGCCTGTCGTTCTGGAACCGGCTTCTGGCGAGATCATTGAAGGCAATGATGTCGAAGGTGTCTTATGCATAAAAGACAGCTGGCCAGGCCAAATGCGCTCTGTTTGGGGTGATCACGAACGATTTGAAAAGACCTATTTCGCGGACTACGAAGGGTACTATTTCACGGGTGACGGCTGCAAACGCGACATCGATGGCGATTACTGGATCACAGGGCGCGTCGATGATGTAATCAACGTATCTGGTCACCGTATGGGCACCGCCGAGGTCGAAAGCGCCTTGGTTGCACATCCCAAAGTCGCCGAAGCCGCCGTAGTGGGTTACCCCCATGACATCAAAGGCCAAGGCATTTATTGCTACGTGACTTTGATGAACGGCGAAGTGCCCGACGAAGAGCTACGTCTTGAGCTGCGCAAATGGGTGCGCACAGAGATCGGGCCAATTGCATCGCCTGATTTGATCCAATGGGCCCCCGG
>JALZUL010000016.1 GCA_023301665.1 Ascidiaceihabitans sp. | reverse complement strand
GGGTGCACATCTTTATAAACGCCGGGTTCTGTTTTTTTGTTATACCATGCAAGGCCGAAACCATCGGCATTGGTTTCTGTGATGCTCTCACGGGCCGCTTGGGCCTGCTGAATGAGAGAGTTGGCTGGCGCGGTGATAATCTCCGACATAAAAATCGGTTCGCCCAAATAAGCAGCCCATCGGCACATAGTGTTTCTCTCTCAAACAGTTCTAACCTGATGACACGTTAATTTTGTTCGCTCAAAAATTGAATGCAAATCTAGGTTATGAATTGTGACAGTCGGTAGGCGCGGGGGCCCAAGTCAGTCGGGTGCCCAAGTCAGTGATTGGTTTCCTTTTGAAAAATCGACAAGTCTAGCGTTTGTGCTTTTCCCAACCAGATGGTGTGTTTGCTATGATCTGCCAGATGGTCACCAGTTTCGGGGTGGCAAAACACAATCAGCTCCCCACGATTGAGCGCGAGCCAAGGCAGCAATTCACTGAACTGTTCCGGGCTACATCCAAGCTGACAAGAAAACATCGGGTGTGGGCCAACAGGTCGTTCGTGAACGCGCCCCATTGTGACGCCAAATAGGTCTGCGGCTTCCTTACAAATGACAACGGCTTTGTCGGTTGTTGAGGCGTCAAAATAGACATGTGCGTGGTAGCCAGAGATTGTATCTACGGTTTGGTAGTTCGACATAAGTTGCGCTTCCTTGGATTGTGGATTTTGGAAGGGTCTGGCGATCGGCTGGGTTCGTTTGGCTATTGCTTTAGACCTTTGGTCTTTCAAGGCTATGTGGCGCGCTCACTGTTGGCAATAAAACCAAAGTGAAAATGGAGCATGATCTGGATCACATCCAGTAAATTGAATTTGTTCGACAAATTTCAAATGAGAAAAAGTGATTAAAGATTGGCTGGAATGACTACTTGTTGAGCCGTATGGAAACTTGTGCTAGCGACCTGCTCGATGCACCTCAAAAGGTGTCTAATCTAGCGCTTCAAAATGCGCGCGGGGGGACAATGTCGAATAATAACTTTGATGCGGATCATCTTGATACGCTGGATCGCGACCTAGGGCGCTTATCGGGCATGGAAACGGCAACTGCTTTTGCCGCGCGCCCGATGGTGGGGCTGGGCGTTTCATTTGTATTTGTGGTTTTGGCGAGCCTTTTGGCGACGGTCTTTTTCGGCCAGTCTAATAACACGATCATCGTGATCATTGCGGCGGGTGTTGGTGCGTATATGGCGCTTAACATTGGTGCAAATGACGTGGCCAACAATATGGGCCCCGCGGTTGGGGCCAATGCCCTGTCGATGGGTGCTGCGATTGGTATCGCGGCGGTTTTCGAGAGCGCGGGTGCTTTGCTGGCAGGGGGCGATGTTGTGTCGACCATCGCAAAGGGGATCATTGATCCTGAAAGCATGGCAACGGCTGGTGTTTTCATCTGGGCGATGTTGGCGGCGCTTTTGTCTGCGGCGCTTTGGGTGAATTTGGCCACTTGGGTCGGCGCGCCGGTGTCGACCACGCACTCTGTCGTGGGGGGCGTTATGGGGGCCGGGATCGCGGCGGCTGGATTTGGCGCTGTGAACTGGCCCACGATGAGCGCCATTGCAGCCAGCTGGGTGATCTCACCGGTTTTGGGCGGCACGGTTGCTGCTGGTTTCTTGTGGTTCATCAAAGCGCGTATTGTTTATCAAGACGACAAGATCGCGGCGGCCCGTCGCTGGGTGCCTGTTTTGGTCGGTATCATGGCTGGCGCATTCGCGACCTACCTTGCGACCAAAGGCCTTAAGAAAATCATCAAGATCGACCTGTCGCTTGCGATTATGATTGGTTTGTCCGTTGCCATCGGTATTTGGTTGGTGATGATCCCGGTCATCCGCAAACAGGCCGAGGGCTTGGAAAACCGCAACAAATCTTTGAAGGTCTTGTTTGGTATTCCTTTGGTGGTTTCCGCGGCATTGCTCAGCTTTGCGCATGGCGCCAACGATGTTGCAAACGCGGTTGGCCCATTGGCGGCCATCGTTCAGGCGTCGCAGTCTGGTGACTTTACGGCTGCGGTTTCTATTCCTTTGTGGGTGATGGTGATTGGTGCTTTGGGGATCTCATTTGGTCTGTTCTTGTTCGGGCCCAAACTGATCCGCATGGTTGGTAGCCAGATCACAAAACTGAACCCAATGCGCGCATACTGTGTGGCATTGTCTGCTGCGATCACTGTGATCGTTGCCAGCTGGTTGGGACTGCCTGTGAGCTCCACACACATCGCTGTTGGTGGTGTCTTTGGTGTGGGCTTCTTTCGCGAATGGGACACTGAGCGGCGGATGAAGAAAGCCCGCGTCTCTGCGAACTTGCCTGAGCGCCCACAAGAGGAACGCCAGCGCCGCAAGCTTGTGCGCCGTTCGCATTTCCTAACAATCATCGCAGCTTGGGTCATTACGGTACCTGCGGCGGCAATCTTGTCTGCGATCTTGTTCTTTATCATCAGCGCCATTGGCAGCTGATCCAAGCAAAGGCTTGATCTCGAAATGTGACGGGCAGCGGGGGGAAACACCTGCTGCCCGTTTTGCTTTTCAGCAGGTTAGTCTTTTTTGTGCATCCGTCGTCTGCGCAGCACGTGACCCACGCGCAATGTCATGGCATGGCCCGGACGTGTCCGCGTTTTTAGAACGGGTGTGTTATCGGATGCATCACCTGTGGCCTCGCGTTGTAAAATATATGCGCCAGAGGCCACGATCACGGCTGTGCCTAGATAGGTTTGCCATTCTGGATACTCCGAGAAGATGAGGATCCCAAAGATCGTCGCCCAGATGATTTGCGAATATTGCATGGGGGCTACGACAATCGCGTCCGCTTTGGTATAGGCGGCGACCAACAGCCACATAGCGACCAATACCAACACGGTATCGATGGCGAACAGCCCCAGATGGGCAAGCGGGATTTGGACGTAAACAAACGGCAGGATGATCGCGGTAATGACCAGATTGCTCATCATGGGATAGATGATCATCACCACACCGCGTTCTTCGGCGCTGATCTTACGGGTGATAATCGACACGAATGCGCCTGATAGCGCAGCGACAAGTGCTGCAATGTGGCCCGCGCCAAATTCGCTCGATCCTGGGCGCAAGACGATCAAAACACCAATAAGCCCAACCACAACTGCCAAACCACGGCGCAATCGAACCGTTTCGCCAAGCATAGGAATCGCCAAGATCGTGATGACCAGAGGGGAGGCAAAGATAAACGCATAGAACTGCGACAGGGGCAGAGCGGTCACTGCGTAAAAGGCGCACAGCGCGGTCACCACACCCACAATACTGCGTGTTGCGATCCAGTAAGGGTGTTTTGGCTGGATGGTGTCTGGTTTGGCGTCGCTCATCAAAACGACGCTCAAAATAGGAAAGCTGAGCAGCGCGGTGATAAAGATAACTTGGAACGGTGAATATGTTTCGCCCAGCGTTTTGACAATAACATCATGCGTTGAGAAAACGGCAAAGGCTGCTAGGGCGAGGCCTGCGCCAATTGCGTTGTTTGAAAGTGAACTAAGGCGCATCGTGGAAAATCTCTATCAATATCGATTATATCTGCACTAACACAGGAATGTGACTGGGCAAGCAATTGCAACATTTATTTGTGATGCGCCTTTTTATGCCCAAATTGAAACAACCGATTGCGAGCTCTTAAAAAGGGGCGCACAGTTGGGGAAAACACTTCGTAAAATTGAGACAGCAGACTCGAGGCAGGCATGACCCGTTTGATTCCCAGAATAAACACACCACGATTGACCCTTCGCGGCTTTTCTACGCAGGATTTCGACCGCTTTGCCGAGATTTGGGCCATGCCTGATGTCGTGCGCTATATTGGCGGGCAACCCAAGAGCCGCCCAGCCTCTTGGTCGTCGTTTTTACGCAATGCGGGTCAATGGCAAATCACGGGGTTTGGCCAGTGGGCGCTTGAGGACCCTGCCAACAAAAACGTTGTCGGGCAGGTGGGTTTTTTTCATGGATCCCGTGAATTGGGGGATGATTTTGATGGATGCCCTGAAGCCGGTTGGGTTTTGACGCCTGAGTCCCAAAATAAAGGATTAGGCTATGAGGCCGCACAGGCCGCGCATGATTGGTTTGATCGGGTGATCACAGGCCCATTGGTCTGCATTTTGGCACCCGAAAACGCAGCCTCTTTAAAAGTAGCTCATAAATTAGGCTACACCCCTTTGCGTCAGATTGAGTTGGACGGCGCACCTGCGCAGCTCATGACCCGCCCCAAACCGCCACAGAACCCTTGAACAAAGGGCACAAGCCAAGGTATGAGCCAAGGTAAGTTAAGGCAAAAAACTCTTTTGGGGGCACACAATATGCGCAGAGTCGTTGTTACAGGTTTAGGTTTGGTCACACCATTGGCTGATGGGGTTGAGGAAAGCTGGAGCCGTATTTTAGACGGTAAATCCGGCGCTGGCCCGATCACAGGGTTTGACACAACTGGATTGGCGACAACTTACGCCTGTGAAGTGCCTTTGGGTGACGGTTCTGATGGCACGTTCAATGCGGATGCCTACATGGCACCAAAAGAACAACGCAAAGTAGATACATTCATCTTGTTTGGCTTGGCTGCGGCCCAGCAGGCCGTTGAAGATTCCGGTTGGACCCCGACTGAGGACGAAGATCTAGAACGCACAGGCGTTTTGATCGGCTCAGGTATTGGTGGTTTGAACTCAATCGCGAACACCGCCGTGATGATGGAAGAAAAAGGCCCACGCCGCGTGAGCCCGTTCTTTGTACCTGGTGCCTTGATCAATCTGATTTCTGGTCAGGTTTCGATCAAATACGGCTTTAAAGGCCCGAACCACTCGGTTGTGACAGCATGTTCCACCGGCGCGCATGCGATTGGTGATGCGTCCCGTTTGATCATGTACGGTGATGCAGATGTGATGGTTGCAGGCGGCGCGGAAGCGGCGATTTGTAAAATCGGCATTGCGGGCTTTAACGCGTGTAAAGCGCTGTCCACAAAAGGCGCGGATGATCCGCAAAAAGCCAGCCGTCCTTATGACGCGGACCGCGATGGTTTCGTGATGGGTGAGGGCGCGGGTATCGTGGTTTTGGAAGAATACGAACACGCCAAAGCGCGCGGCGCGAAAATCTACGCCGAAGTTCTAGGCTATGGCCTGTCTGGCGACGCATATCACATCACGGCACCGTCTTCGACAGGTGAGGGCGGCGAGCGTTCCATGCGCGCGGCTTTGCGCAATGCAGGGCTTGAGCCATCTGATATCGATTATATCAACGCGCACGGCACCTCGACCATGGCGGACACAATCGAG
>JALZUL010000015.1 GCA_023301665.1 Ascidiaceihabitans sp. | reverse complement strand
TCAATCCGCTCAACGGCGAGCTCTGCAAAGAAACCGGGGGTTTTCGTGTTAAACCGGCATCCCCCATCCCCCAACACGGCCGTACAGGGTTTTTGATAGATACGACCCAACGGGCGGTTCAACGCCTCGGTCAAGCCGCGCAATTCCGCATGGAAGGCACCGCCAGCACGGCGCATTTCCCCGATTGTGCCGCGAAATTGCAACCAACGCACAGAGACATCCGCCCAATTTACCAACCACGCGCGCACTTGCGCCCCGTCAAAACGACCGGCTTCAATGTCTGCTTCAGTAATAGCCGCGTCAGACAACGCCCCCAGCGCCTCGGTGTTGTCGACAGACAGGCCTGTGCTTTGGGTCAAAGCAGAGGCGCTGAGCCCCGTCTCAGCCTTAAAGGTCAGCCCTTCAAATTCCAAAGCCAGATCATGATCGGTAAACCCATACTCAACACCATCCGCACGGGTGATCGCCCAGCACCGCGACAGGGTCGTAAGCCCGCTGGCCGCATGCTCTAAAAACGCTTCGCTTTGCCCCGCCATCACACACGAACCTCCAAGATTGGCACGTTCAGCGCCTCACCCGCTTGAAAGCTGGCGACACTGGTGTGAATGCGATCGCTGTCAAACCGCACCGGCACATCAAACTCATAACCAGCCGTAATCGGCACCTCCGGATCAGGTGGATGCGAGAAACTGAGCAACCCGGTTGTGGTGTCAAATTCGTAATCGATACCCTCTTGCAGCTCATCGCGTGCCAAACCCACGCGCACAGTGCCACGCACAGGTTTGGTGATCGGGCGCGAATAACTATGCCCACCAGAACGATACACCTTTGCAAGCTGGAACACCGATGTCATGCCATCACCAACCGCAATTTCTTGATCGTCAAAGGCCACATCCGCCGTTGCAGCACCGGACTTGTAATCAGACCAATCCTTCCAACGAAACCCGTACATCTGCCCCATGCGTGCTTCAAAAAAGGCAATCAAAACCGCCACATCATCCAAAGACCGCATCCCCAACCCAGCATCATAGCGACGCTTTGAATGCAGCCACGGCGAATTGCGCTCCTCATGACCATTGGCCAGCGTCACAACCTCGGTGCGCCGTTCCGGGCCGCCAACCGAGCCAAAGCTTAACGAGGCGGGAAATCTAACTTCGTGAAATGACATATGTGTGCTCCCTCAAATGCCGATGAAAGTGGAATTGAAATTAACGGTTGCGATTGCCACGCCCCAAAGCGCGGCTCATCTGGGCGGCAATCTGGTTCTGACTGCGGCTAAAGCCCTGAACATCAGGCGTGGTGATGTTCATCACGATGCTTGTGGGGCTACCGCCCGCTCCACGCACCCCAAGCTTGCCATCAGGACCCCGTGCCAAAGGCATGATCGCTTCTGGTCCAGCTTCGCCCATCACGCCCATGCCGCCGCGCATACCAAAGGGCGTTGTGCTGCTGACGATCCCACCATTGGCAAAGGGCATCACACGCCCCTGACTAAAGGGCGCGCCATCCGCAAAGGGCAAAATGCCCTGAACCAATCCGCCAATACCTTGCGACAACAAACCACCAACATGATCTGTGACTGGATTGATCGCAGCCTTATAGGTCGCATCGATCATCGAATTGGCGACCGTCTTTAACGCATCTGACAGCTTGGCCCCGTCAAACACCACACCATCAAAGGCCCTGCGCAGCCCGCTCGACAACCCACGCTCTAGGGTCTCGACGTCTTGCCCGGTGGCCGCCAAAGTCGTACGCATCTTGCGCAACTCGCCACTAAACTGCCCAACAAGCTGGGTGGCATCACCCACGCTGTCCCCCATCTGGGTCGCAGCATCGTTCAGTTCATCAAATTGTTCGAAATCACTCATCTTCGTCCGCACCTCTATTTCTATCGGGATAAGCCACCATCAACGCATCCAACCCCCCGCTCAAAAGCGGGGCGGATGTGGCTGCATCTCCCAACATCAGTTGCAATTCTGCGGGGGTCAGGTGCCAGAAAGCATCGGGGTGCAAACCCAACCCCCGAACACCCGCCCGCATCAAGGCTGGCCAATCCATGCCGCTCACGCCTGTGGTAAAACGAAAGCACGCGCCAGCAATTCAGCCGCCGCTCGGGCACCCGCCATCGGGCCGCCCTCAATGGCAGCCGTCGCCAAAGCCTCAGGAGGCACCGGACAGGCACCCCCCTCTAATCCCGCGCCCAGCAAGGCCAACACATCACGCGACGAAAACGAGCCACCCTCGAAACGCTGCACCAGATCAACAAGCGACCCCACCTGCAACGCCGCCTCAAGCGAGGCCAACGCCCCCAACGTCAAACGCATAACGCAGCGCTGGTCATTAATGACCAACGCCACATCACCGCGCCATGGATTGGCCGAAGCGGTTACCCCACTCAAAGCGCTGTAAACGCAAGCGCGCCCGCACTGGCCAACGAAAGCTCATACGTCGCCTCACCATTGTGAGCCCCCGAATACTCAACAGCCGTGACCTGAAAAGGCCCCTCAACAATACCAAAATCTGGAATAATCACCTGAAAATTTGGCGTTTCACCATCAAAGAACAACTGGCGCGCACGCTCATCTGTGCCCTCATCCTTAAACACACCAGAGCCCGAAATCGCCGCGGAACGCACACCAGCGCCGCTGAGCAATTCACGCCATCCGCCTTCGCTCTCCAAACTTGTGACATCAACCGTTTCAGCATTGAAACTCACCCGCGTGGCACGCAGCCCCGCGATCGTTTCAAACTGACCGTCCGACGTCATATCTACCTTGATCAAAAGATCTTTGCCATTTTGCGCAGCCATGAGGCTCTCCAATCATAAGTTATTAAAGGGAATTATTCGTCTTCGACCCGCGCCTTGAAACGCAGATCAATGCGGCGACCACTGGCACCATCAATGCGCGCAGCCGTCGCGCGCTCAAACGTCATCAAAACCAGGTGGCCCCGTGACAACGCCAAATCAGCATTGTGCAACACGTCGCTCACCAAGCCAGCGGCAACCTTCACCGCAGCAAACGCAGCCGTGTCACTGACCACGCTGACCGTGAATTGATGCACCGCTCCAACACCCGTTGAATCCGAGGCATCAACGACCTTCTCAGGGCCAAGTGTTACGTAAAGTGGCGGCACGGTTCCAACAGGCAACGCGTCATACACCGCATCCCCCAATAAAGCCGACAAAGCCACATCATCCAAAAGCGCTTGATAAACAGCCACCTGTAGAGCTGAAGAAAGTGCATAACTCATGCCGCGACCTCCTCATCCACAAAGCAGACCAGAAAACCCGCCACGCCCGCACGTTCACCAACCGCTCGAACTGTGAACAGCCGCGAACCGTCACGAAACCGCTGCCCTGCAATCGGGCGCTCTGGATGGCCCACAGGCGCGCTGCGCACGGTGATCTTGTAACGCACCGTCGATACAGCGGCACCGCCCAGTACACTCTCCCCACCAGAGCGCAGCAAAACCTCACACCACATCGCACCCAATTGGATCCAATTTTCGATGTAACCACCCGCACCATCGGGTTGGCGCACCGGCGTCTCTAAATACATCAGGCGGCCCAGCCGCGGCAGGCTCACGCGCTTGCCCCCGACCAAAGACGCAAGATTTTATAACGCTCAATCAAACTCGAGACCCCAAAAGGCATACAGCCATCACTCAATGAGGTCTCGTTTCGAAACTCGTAATAATGCGCCGCCAATAACATCACGGCCTGACGTAAATCTGCAGGGATATCAGTCCAAACCGTGCCGAAACCCGCCTGAAAATTGACAATCACTGATCCCGCAGCAGGAATGCTTGGCAAACACGACCCAACAGAGCGCACACGCGGGCGCGCCTGATCTTGCTCAAGCCAAAACAGATCATCCGCAACAGCCTCTCGCGACCCATCGCGCAACACCAGCTCCACCGAACTGATTGAGCGCACAGGGGCCACCGGCAGCGTCTGCGCAGAGGCATCACGCCACATCGTCAGGTTCCAACTGAAATCGCGTTCAATCAACATCTTGCCCGTGCGGGCCTCAATCGCCGCGATCGCCGCGCGTAAAAACCCATGCAACACAGCGTCTTGTAAGGTGTCCGCGCCAAAGCCGGACCCAACCCGCAGGTGGGCTTTGAATTCATCAACCGGCAGCGCCGCATCGGGCACCGTGGTCTCTTCGATCAACATCATGGAACAACTCCAGTCTCTATCCCTGCCCTCACCATCAAAAGAACCGGACGTGCCCCATTTGTGTTGCTCGGACGGAGGGAGCAGCTAGACAACACGTGGTTTGACAGCACGCGCCCGGCAGATACGGCCACCACTCACAAAGCAGCCGCATCTGTCTCTCATCGCGACGAAGCCTTAGCTCACCGCGAATTTCAGCAGTTTGATCGCCGCGAAATCGCTCACAGCCCCGCCCACGCGCTTGGTCGCGTAAAACAACACATGCGGCTTGGCTGAGAACGGATCGCGCAGGACGCGCAGGTCCGGACGCTCGGCAATGGTGTATCCGGCGGCAAAGTTACCAAAGGCCACCGCCGTCGCATCGCTGGCGATATCGGGCATGTCCTCGGCAATCAGCACAGGGTATCCCAATAGACGCGCAGGCTCCCCGGCGGACAAACCATCCGACCACAGAAAACGACCATCATTGTCCTTAAGCTTGCGCACGGCACCAGCCGTCTTTGAGTTCATCACAAAACTCGCACCCGCACGGTATTCCGCACCAAGCGCATAGACCAAATCAATCACCGCATCCGCCGGGCTCGCGCCATCAAACGTGC
>JALZUL010000014.1 GCA_023301665.1 Ascidiaceihabitans sp. | reverse complement strand
GCTGAGCGTATTTATGCATTGTTATGCAATTGCCTGCTTAATGAGCGTCTTGTGGTTCTTTTTCGGCTACTCCATCGCATTTGGCGGCGGCGAGAGCGGTTTCTGGGGCGGTTTGGACAAATTGATGTTGATCGGCGTAACCGCTGACAGCCTGTCTGGTACATTGCCTGAAGTGTTGTTCTTTGCCTTCCAAATGACATTCGCAATCATCACCCCTGCTTTGATCGTTGGCGCTTATGTTGAGCGGATCAACTTCGCCTTTGTATTGGTGTTCTCGTCGCTTTGGATGTTGCTGTGCTATGCACCTGTTGTTCACTGGGTCTGGGGCGGCGGCTTCTTGGCTGACGGCGGCATCTTTGGTGAAACCGGCGTACGTGATTTCGCGGGCGGTATCGTTGTGCACGAAACAGCTGGTCTTGCAGCGCTTGTTTTGGCCATTTTCCTTGGCGCGCGTAAAAACCAAAACACACCACCACATAACCCTGGTATGGTGATGATCGGTGCAGCCCTGCTATGGGTTGGCTGGTTTGGCTTTAACGGTGGTTCACAACTGGCAGCTGATGGTGGTGCGGCGATGGCGATCACGGTCACACATATCTCAGCAGCAACAGCATCCCTAACATGGGCACTGTGGGAGCGCATCAAGTTTGGCAAAGCCTCACTCGTGGGTATCGTGACTGGTACAATTGCAGGCCTTGCCTCAATCACACCCGCTTCTGGTTACGTTAGCCCAGTCGAGGCTTTGATCATTGGCGCTATTGCTGGTGTTGGTTGCCAAGAAGCCGTCGTGTTGATCCGCAACAAGATGAAGATCGACGACACATTGGATGTTTTCGCGGTTCACGGCGTTGGCGGTATCTTTGGTACAATCATGATTGCGGCATTTGGCGCAGGCACTTGGGCGGCTCAACTGGGCTCACTGGCCATTGTTGGCGTTTACACCTTGATCGTTACGGTTGTTCTGATCCTTGTGATCCGCGTTTTCATTCCATTGCGCGTTAACCAAGAGACCGAAGAAAACGGTCTGGACCTCGCCGTGCACGGCGAACGTGCTTACGACATGACCAGCTAACGATCAGCAACATTGATACATACGTTTTAAACGGGCCCTCCATGGGCCCGTTTTCTATTTGAAAAGCAAAAAAACCTAGCCGTAAAGTTCGTTCGCACGCTTTTCAAAAGCGCTCACGACCCGTTGCATTGCCTCATTAAAGACAATGCCGATGATCCCCTGAAGGATCGCATTTTTGAACTCAAAATCAACAAAGAAAGAGACATTGCAGCCCCCCTCTGCATCCTCAAAGGCCCAGTTGGATTTCATGTATTTGAAGGGGCCATCAAGATATTCGGTGTCGATTTTTCTGTCATGCGGAAACAGCGTCACCCGACTGCCAAACCGCTCACGAAAGACCTTAAAGGAAATGACCAAATCAGCTTCAAGCACGACACTCTGATCCACTGGCTTTTCAGAGCGAATACGAGCAGCGGCACACCAAGGTAGAAACTTTGGATAAGACCCAACATCAGCGACCAGATCATACATTTGTTGCGCTGTGTACGGGAGTGTGCGGGTCTCGGAGTGTGTGGGCATTTTTTATTTGTTTTTGTTATGAGCGTTCGAGTGTTCATGTGTTACGAAACCTCAATAAATACAAGAGGTGAACATGTCACAGCGTCCTTACGTCATTGATCAAATGATCTCAGCCAAGTCGATTGCAGCACGCATCGAGGAACTGAGTGAGGTTCTGCTCGAGACGTTTTGCGACACCGATAAGCTTATTGTCGTTGGGCTTTTGCGTGGATCTTTTGTGTTCATTGCTGACCTCGTGCGTGAATTGGACCTGCCCATCGAGGTCGATTTCCTAGAGGCATCAAGCTATGGTGACGGCATGGAAAGCAGCAGAGAAGTACGCATACTCAAAGACTTACGCGGCGCAATTGAAGGGCGAGATGTGCTTGTCGTTGAGGATATCGTTGACACTGGCCACACGTTGCATCACGTCACGCAACTGCTCTTAAGCCGGAACCCTGCACGGCTAAAATCAATCGCACTTTTGGACAAACCTTCGCGCCGCGAGGTCGATTTCAAAGCCGATTACGTTGGCTTTTCAATTCCAGATGAATTTGTCGTGGGGTATGGGATTGATTTCGCGCAAAGAAACCGAAACCTCCCCTATATCGGGAAGGTTCGTTTTACTTAAGCTTTAGGTGTGAAACAAAAGCGCGCCTATCTTAGGCAAATTTTGCCTGACGGGCTGCACGTAGCTGTGCGAAATCATCGCCTGCGTGGTAGCTGGAGCGGGTCAATGGTGTCGCTGATACCATCAAAAAGCCCTTGCCATACGCGGCTTTCTCATACGCTTCGAATTCGTCGGGATGAACAAAACGATCCACAGCATGGTGTTTTGGTGTTGGCTGCAGATACTGCCCAATGGTCAAGAAATCGATGTCAGCAGCGCGCATGTCTTCCATAACTTGCATCACGGATTGACGATCTTCGCCTAGCCCGACCATGATGCCAGACTTAGTGAACATCATTGGATCCAACTCTTTGACCCGCTGCAACAACCGCAGAGAATGAAAATAACGCGCTCCGGGGCGGACTTCAGGGTAGAGACCGGGCACCGTTTCAAGGTTGTGATTGAACACATCTGGTCGCGCCTCGACCACAACTTCCAAGACGGACGGATCACAGCGAATAAAATCAGGTGTTAGGATTTCAATGGTTGTGTCTGGGCTACGGTGGCGAATGGCACGAATGGTCTGCGCAAAGTGATCCGCCCCACCATCTGTAATATCATCGCGATCCACTGATGTAATAACCACATGGTTAAGGCCCAGCTTTTCGACCGCATGTGCCACACGACCGGGTTCAAATGCGTCCAGATCCTCAGGCGGCTTACCTGTTGCGATGTTGCAGAAGGTACAGGCACGTGTGCAAACCTCCCCCATGATCATCATGGTCGCGTGGCCTTGGCTCCAGCATTCGCCAACATTCGGGCAGCCGGCTTCTTCACAGACTGTAACCAAATTGTTGTCACGCATAATCTTACGCGTGTCAGCGTAACCTTGGCTTGTGGGTGCTTTTACTCTGATCCAATCCGGCTTTTTCGGCTGCGGATTGTCTGGACGTCGCGCTTTTTCGGGGTGGCGTTGTTCAGGAATTTTCAGATCGCGCATTATTTTGGCCTTTGGGCTGTTTTGGGTCAGCAGATTTGAAATGTAGTTTAACATTAAACCGCTTTGGTTAAAACCCAATGTCACGCAATGCTGGTATGTTCGTGTGAATTACGTCTCTTTTTGAGTACAATCGCTCCTGCTGCACAGACAAAAAACGGCACCGCGGGAGGAAAGCAGTGCCATTTCAGTAACTTAAAATTTGATTATCCGATCATGCCGCCGCCTGGTCCCAATGTCCGCTCATAATGTTGCTGAAGGCGCATCAAGGCGATCCGAAGCACGATCTTGCCGGATCGCGCCGACCAGCCCAGCCGTTTTTCTGCTGTTTCCAAACCCTCAAGATAACAACAGCACCGTAACACAACATCCGACAACCCTGCCCCAAGATCATCCATCGCATCCGCCACCCGCTTACGTGCCGCCGACGGTCCATCACCAACCCCGCTGTCAGGAGCAAATCCGCCGCGTCCTCCAGATGTCAAAAACCGGTCCCAATTCTGAGCCACCCTTGGACCCATCTGAGCAAGTTCGAAATCTTCGCGCAACCGCTCGCCAACATTTACGAGTTCTTCACTTAGAAATGGCGAGCCATCCTTATCGCGCCGCCGCGCCAACGCTGTCAGAGGAGACTCCGATAGATTGTAGCGCATACGCTTGGGGCGCCCCGTATCGGCATCAGGCAGCGTTTTCTCACCCCAAACGCGGTGCTGATCAGCAAAGACCGCCTGATCCTCAGCCATACCCGGCTGCGATGCATAAGCCGTTTCTTCAAGCAACGTCGACAAGGCCGTGCGCCCTTCAGACGTGATTTGATAGCGAATAATCCGCCCCGTCGTTTGGGCTGCAATCCAGTTCTTTAACGCCATTGCCTGCGCAATATGGCGATCCACGACAGCAGTCCGGGTGCTGGACCCATTGGCCCCATCCCGCACAACGACTGCTTTATCCATATCCCCAGCAACGGCCAAAACCGCGCCTTTTTCGCACAATCGGCGTAAAATACGTACAGCGTCACGTTCAAAACTTGTCTCATCCGCAGTGATTTTGACGTCAAAGCTCATGTCTTTTTTATCCTTACATAACGTCGGGGACCCAGCAGCGGATCCTCCGTCATACCCCGTTTGGGGCGTAGCAAAATGATGGGCTCCAAGTGTACGTAATGCGGCGTCGACCAAAGGATCGTCGCGGCGGGTTTCCACCTTTCGTATCTGACGTAATATCGTTGAAGCATGACAGCCCGACATCCGCGCCAGAGCACGGATCGGCAACCCAGCTTCAGTATGG
>JALZUL010000013.1 GCA_023301665.1 Ascidiaceihabitans sp. | reverse complement strand
GTTGGCACAGGGCGGATCGCCACCCGTGTGCGCATTTCAAGTAGTGTGACGACCATCGCCAACTTGCCTTGCGGAATGTCGTGATAACCGTCGCTGAGCATTAGTCTACCAAACCTTCGGCTTTGAACAGTGCCATGATGTCTTGCTCTGGGCGTGGGCCAACGTGGCTGATCACTTCAGCGGCACAGATATTACCCATGCGGCCACAGGTTTCGAGGTCACGTTCCGTCGCCATACCGTAGATAAAGCCGGCAGCGAATTGATCGCCAGCACCGGTGGCATCGACTGGCACAACTTTTGACACGGGTACATCTACGCGTTCGTCGCCGCGAATGATGGTCACGCCGTCACCGCCGCGTGTACATACAACCAATGGGCACAGTGCTGCTGTTTTAGCGAGTGCAGCTTCAAAATCATCAGTTTCAAACAGGGATTTGACTTCGGCTTCGTTGCCCATAACGAAATCAAGCTCGTCGCCAATCATGCGCAAAAAGTCTGCGCGGTGACGATCAACACAGAATGGATCAGAGATCGCGATGCCCGCTTTACCGCCAGCGGCACGTGTCAAACGTGAGGCTTGCAAGAACGCTTCTTTACCCGCGTCTTTGTCAAACAGGTAGCCCTCAAGGAACATGATGTTGGTCGAGGATGCGACAGCTTCCGGCACTTCGCTTGGGCCCAAATCGGTTGAGGTTCCAAGATAAGTGTTCATAGAACGCTCACCATCAGGCGATACAAAGATCATCGAACGAGACGTCGGCAAATCACCACCAGCAATAGGCGCGTTCACAAAATCGGTACCGCTGTCTACCATCGCTTTTTCATAGAACGCGCCAAGTGCATCGTCGCAAACGCGACCGATAAAGGCGGTTGGCAAGCCAAGGGATCCAACACCGGCAACAGTGTTTGCAACGGAACCACCGGCAGACTGTTGGCGCTCATCCATCGCGCCATACAGTGTTTCTGCACGCTCACGTTCGACGAGCTGCATGATGCCTTTTTCGATGCCCATATTGCCGAGGAACTGATCGTCGGCGTGGGTAATAACATCAACAACGGCATTGCCGATGCCAACAACTTGGTACTTGGTCATAGGTTTTTTTCCTCAAAAGGGCAGAGATCTCTGATGATACAGGTCCCACAAAGGGGTTTGCGGGCTTTGCAATGATAACGTCCATGCAGGATCAACCAGTGATGGGCGTGAAGTTGGAAGTCGGCGGGGATGTTATCCTCGACCGCGCGCTCAACGGCGTCGACGGTTTTACCTGGCGATATGCCTGTGCGATTGCCGACGCGAAAAATATGGGTGTCGACGGCTTGGGCAGGTTGCTGCCACCACATGTTCAAAACAACATTGGCCGTTTTGCGCCCGACACCGGGCAGCGATTGCAATGCGGCGCGTGAGTTGGGCACTACGCCATCGTATTCGTCGACTAAGATTTGGCTCAGCTTGATAACGTTCTTCGCTTTTTGGCGAAACAAGCCGATTGTTTTGATGTGCTCGGTCAGCCCCTCAATTCCAAGGTCCAGCATCTTTTGTGGGGTGTCCACAATTTGAAACAACGCTTTGGTTGCCTTGTTGACGCCAACATCTGTCGCCTGCGCAGACAATGCGACTGCCACAACAAGGGTATAGACATTGACGTGATCCAACTCACCCTTGGGTTCGGGGTCGTGGTCTTGAAAACGCGTGAATATTTCACGAATGGTATGATAATCGAGCTGCTTTGCCATGTATGTCCTATGCCTGTTTGTCGGTGCTGCTGCAAGCATTGCGCAAAAAACGGGTCGATTGAAAGATGAGCAGGGGTTAGGGGTAAAATATGTTACACAATGATCCCCATGACAGTGCCTACCACTACAACGTGATGCGCCGTGCAATCGAGCTGATTGATGATGCACAAGATAACCTGAGCCTCGAAGATATGGCGTCACAGATGGGGATGAGTCCTGCTCATTTTCAACGTGTGTTCAGCCGATGGGTCGGAGTGTCGCCTAAACGTTATCAACAATACCTCACCTTGGGGCATGCCAAATCTTTGCTTCATAATAAGTTTTCAACACTGGACACTGCCCATGCAAGTGGTCTGTCAGGCAGTGGTCGGTTGCATGATCTGTTTTTACGTTGGGAGGCGATGAGCCCCGGCGAATATGCCAAGAACGGCGCTGGGCTCACAATCAATTGGGGGTGGTTTGACACGCAATTTGGGCGTTCAGTTGTGATGGGAACAGATCGTGGAATTTGTGGCTTGGGATTTGCCGCCGAAATGGGGGAAGAGGCTGCGTTTTATGATCTAAAAGACCGCTGGTCAGAGGCTTCATTTGTTGAGGCCCCCAAAAGGCTAGAGCACTGGGTCGCAAATGCATTTGGACAGGGCGGCCCCAAAAACGAGAAAACACCGCTTTTGCTGATTGGTGCCCCTTTTCAGATCAAAGTATGGGAAGCCTTGCTCAGTGTGCCATCCGGACAGGTCACCTCATACTCTCAAATCGCGGACGCTGTGGGTAATCCAAAGGCCGTTCGCGCAGTGGGTACGGCGATTGGCCGCAATCCGGTGAGCTGGTTGATCCCCTGTCACCGTGCTTTGCGCAAATCGGGGGGGATGGGTGGATACCATTGGGGTTTACCAATGAAACGCGCGATGTTGGCCTATGAGGCTGCTCAATCCGAAGGATAAGGCTTGGCGGGATGCCGCCGATGATATTTTCCCCTTATTTTGATCTGTGGACGGACCTATATATACTGAGAAGACAATGAGCCCTGCCCGAACGGGGCCGCAACTTTGAAGGCAGTAGGATATGCAAATGACAAAGACACCGATTATTTTGGCAATGTGCAGCGCGATGGCGCTTGGCGCTTGTACCGATCCGGCCCTGTTGGGTGGAAATTCTGACGATCCAAATCTAAAAACCAAGCAAGGCGCGATTGCCGGTGCTGCGGCTGGTGCGCTATTGGGTGCGATCGTGGGCGATAGCAGCGATGCACTGAAAGGTGCTGTTGTTGGTGGCGCTGTTGGCGCGGGCATCGGCTATAGCCTTGATAAGCAAGAAGCAGATTTGCGCCGCGATTTGGGCAATGACAACGTTACAATCCAAAACACCGGTGATCGGTTGATCGTAACGCTGCCACAAGACATCTTGTTCGCGTCTGGTAGCTTTGCTGTGCGTTCTGATTTGGTGCGCGACCTGAACACTGTTGCCGGCAACTTGCAGGCGTATCCAGAATCCACGATCCAGATCGTCGGCCACACGGACAGCGACGGCGAAGCGGCCTTTAACCAACAGTTGAGTGAACGCCGCGCCAATGCGGTTGCAGATATTTTGCTGGACGCAGGCATTCCGTTCTCACGTGTTCAAACCTTTGGCCGCGGTGAAACGCAACCTGTTGCGAGCAATCTTGACGCAGTTGGGAAATCCCAAAACCGCCGCGTTGAG
>JALZUL010000012.1 GCA_023301665.1 Ascidiaceihabitans sp. | reverse complement strand
CACGTCGAATGTCTTGAGATTGCGGTTGTTGATCCCCATCAGCGGGCTTTTGAGGCGGGTCGCACGCTCGAGTTCTTCGGCATTATGAACCTCGATCAAAGCATCCATGCCCCATTGGAACGCGGCCGCTTCCAATTCCGCCGCCTGCGCGTCAGAGACAGAAGCCATAATGATCAAAATACAATCAGCCCCAAGCGCGCGGGCCTCGGCGACTTGGTAAGTGTCATACATGAAATCCTTGCGCAGAGCAGGGAGAGAGCACGCGGCGCGGGCCTCAACCAAGAATTCCTTAGAGCCTTGGAAGCTAGGCGCGTCTGTGAGCACGGAAAGGCAGGTTGCACCACCTGCTTCATAGGCGGCAGCATGTGCGGCTGGATCGAAATCAGCGCGGATTAGCCCTTTGGATGGGCTGGCTTTCTTGATTTCAGAGATCAGACCATAGCCGTTGCGCGTCGCGTCACGCAGCGCGTCAGCAAAAGGACGCACAGGTGAGGCTGCAAGGGCTTTGGCCTCTAGCGCTGCCAAGGGCGTTTCAATCTTATCTGCCGCAACTTCCTCGAGTTTATAGGCTTTGATCTTTTCTAGGATAGTTGCGGTCATGATGCCTCCTGAGTGATACGGGCCACCGCATCAATTTTACCACGTGCTGCACCGCTGTCGATGCTGGTACGGGCCATCTCGACGCCCTGCTTTAAATCGCTTGCGACGTCAGCGACAACAAGCGCCGCAGCCGAATTCAACAAGACAGCATCGCGATAAGCGTTTTGTGCACCGTCCAGCAATGCGTTGAAATCACGTGCATTTTCTTCGGGCGTGCCACCAACGATGTCTTCAAACGGGTGTTCAGGTAGCCCTGCATCTTCGGGGTGCACCTCAAAGTCGCTCACAGCCCCATCCGCCAAACCAGACACCCAGCTGACGCCGGTGATTGTCAGCTCATCGGTGCCATCCGAGCCGTGAACGAGCCACGCTTTGTCGGATCCCAATTGGCCCAAGGTTTCAGCCATAGGGCGGATCAAATCACGTGAGAATGCACCGGTTAATTGACGCTTTACACCTGCGGGGTTTGTCAGCGGGCCAAGGATATTAAAAATTGTGCGGGTGCCCAATTCTGCGCGCGTTGGCATCACGTGGGCAATGGCAGGATGGTGCATTGGCGCCATCATAAAGCCAATTCCGGCCTCACGCAGCGCTCTTTCCACCACTTCAGCGCCAACCATGACGTTTAGACCCATCTGGGTCAAAGCATCTGCTGCACCTGATTTGGACGAAAGATTGCGGTTGCCGTGTTTGGCAACTGTCACGCCAGCGCCAGCCACCACAAAGGCGGTCGCGGTCGAGATGTTTAGCGTGCCCTTGCCGTCGCCGCCGGTGCCGACGATGTCGATTGCCCCCTCTGGCGCAGAAACCGCGTTGCATTTCGCACGCATTACAGAGGCCGCAGCGGCGTATTCGTCGACGGTTTCGCCGCGCGTGCGCAGGGCCATCAAAAAACCGCCGATTTGGCTTGGGGTCGCTTCACCTTCAAACAAGATGCCAAAGGCGGCTTTTGCTTGGTCTGGCGTCAGGGGGCCATTGGCGGCCGCGTCGATGAGGGGTTTGAGCGCGTCACTCATGCTGGCACCGCCATTTCATTTACAAAATTCTGCAATAGGGCATGCCCATGTTCCGAGCGGATCGATTCTGGATGGAATTGCACGCCGTGGATCGGCAATTCGCGGTGCTGAAGACCCATGATCGTGCCGTCTTCCAACTCTGCCGTGACCTCTAGACAGTCGGGCAGGCTGGGGCGGTCCACGATCAAAGAGTGATAGCGGGTTGCTTCATATGGGGTCGGTAGACCTGCGAACAGGCCCTTGCCAGTGTGATGCATCGTGCCCATTTTCCCGTGCACAATTTCATCGCAGCGCACCACTTTGCCACCAAAGGCTTGGCCGATCGTCTGGTGGCCCAGGCAAACGCCCAAAAGCGGCGTCTTTGTTTCGACGGCAGCTTGCGTGATGGCCAAGCAAATCCCCGCCTGATCTGGGTCACAAGGGCCCGGCGACAGCAATATTCCAGCGGGCTTCATCGCCATCGCTTCTTGTACATCAATTGCATCATTGCGCCGGATTTCGATTTCCGTGCCCAAAGACCCAATATAATGGACCAAATTATAGGTAAAACTATCGTAATTGTCGATCAGAAGCAGCATCTTACAAACTTTGTGTTGTGGCGTGTTTTCAGCACTAGCAGGTTGCCCCAGAGGCACTGTATGGTAGATTTACACTTGTTCAGGCTTGGCCGCCAGCGTCAATAGGCGCTTGGTCACGTCTTTGGACAAAAGGATAACAGCTGACAGGCGGAGTAGGTGCAATGGCACGAGGTTTCTTGAGCGGTGCGATCATGGGGACGATTGTGTCCGTAAGTGTCGCAGGCGTTGCATCAATTGTAGCGGAAGGGCCTGCTGCACCTGTCGTATCTGATGCGGCACCCACTGGGGTTTCGGCGGGCGCGGCACCGAATCAAACCGGCGTTGATACTGGAACGGGCGATGCGGATCTGGTCCAAGATGGCACCAGCAATGTGACACAACCCACACCTGATGATGTGAATGCTGTCGCGGTGGCAGGGTCTGACCTATCACAGCAGCCTGAAACAGGGAGTGCAGATGGGCTGCAATCACCTGATGCAGTTTCTGCGGATGGCGCGGTCGAAGTTGACAGCGAAGCGCCGGTTTTGCCAAGCCCGCAAGCGGCTGAGCCACCATTGCCCAATACCGAGACTGAGCTTTCAATTTCGACCGACCCCGCGCAACCCCCGGCACCAGAGGTTGTTGAAGAAGAAACAGCATTTGAAGAAAGCGCGGCTGCCGCCGAAGACCCTGCGCAAGTTCTGGCTCCGACACAAACGCCTGCACAGGAACCCGTTGGTGCGGACGCACAAACGCCTGATGTCGCAGATGTGGAGCAAGAAACCGTCGTAGAACAACCCGCTGAAGAACAACCCGCTGAAGAAGAGGTTGCGGAAACTGAGACGGCGCAAACCCCAGAGCCAGAACAGCCGCAGGCCCCGACAGTGGACGCACAAGAGAGCGCGTTCCCCCAAGCCGGCAGCACTGAAACGCAAGAATTGCGTCCAAGCATCGGGCGCCCCGCGGGCTCGCTTGTGAACCGCGATGATGCGCCTGCAGAACAGGCGGAAGCAGCGCCAGAACCTGAGACAGCTCAGCTTGCGCCATTGGAAGAATTCGCGGTCAGCTTTGATGACCCCGGTGATAAACCGTTGATGTCGATCGTCTTGATCGATGCAGGTGTCGACCTTGAGGGAACGGCCGTTGGCTTGCCTGCATTGCGCAGTTTTCCAGCGCCTGTGTCCTTTGCGGTTCAAGCCAGCCTGCCTGATGCCGCTGAGCGGATGAAGATATACCGCGCCGAAGGATTCGAGGTTTTGGCCATGGTTGACCTGCCAGCGGGTGCGACGGCTGTTGATGTCGAAGTTGGGTTAGACTCGATACTCAGCGAAATGAACGAAGTTGTTGGCGTGATCGAAGGGGTTGGCACTGGCCTGCAGGAAGGGCGCGAAGCCTCTGATCAAGCGACGCAGATTTTGCTATCGACGGGCCACGGTTTGGTTATGCAATCCAAGGGGCTGAACACGGTGGCAAAATTGGCAGAGCGCGAAGGCGTGCCAACCGCCACAGTGTTTCGCGATTTTGACAGCGCCGATCAAACCCCGACCGTCATTCGACGTTTCTTGGATCAAGCCGCGTTTCGCGCGGGCCAAGAGGGTGGGGTGATCATGTTGGGTCGCTTGCGGCCGGAAACGATTACCGCGCTTTTGCTTTGGGGGCTGCAAGATCGCGCATCACGCGTCAGCCTTGCACCTGTTTCAGCGGTGTTGAAACAATAGAGCTTAAAAAGCAAACGCCCCAACCAGTGTGGGGCGCTTGCTTTATCTTAACTGTTTGAGTTGCCGTCAAAGCGACCGGCATCTTGAGCCGCTCGCCGGATCGCACCGGATTTATGAACGGTTTCCATAAACTCTGCTTCGGGATCACTGTCATAGACGACGCCACCACCGGCTTGGATATATAGCTTTTTATCCTGAACAACAGCCGTGCGCAGGGCGATGCACATGTCCATATCACCGCCAGCGCTAAAGTAACCTACGCCGCCGCCATAAACGCCGCGTTTTTCAGGCTCTAGCTCATCGATGATTTCCATCGCCCGTACCTTTGGCGCACCTGATACCGTGCCCGCAGGCATCCCGGCAAAGAAGGCATCGATGGCGTCTTTGCCCTCGTTCATTTCGCCCACAACGTTGGACACAATGTGCATCACGTGTGAATAGCGCTCGACGATGAATTCTTCGGTCGGGCGCACACTGCCGATTTTGGCAACACGGCCCACGTCGTTCCGGCCAAGATCGAGCAGCATCAAATGTTCGGCGAGCTCTTTCTTATCCGCAAGCAGATCGGCCTCTAAGGCATTGTCTTCCTCAGGGGTTGCGCCGCGCTTACGCGTGCCAGCGATTGGGCGAATAGTAATTTCGTTTCCAAAGACACGCACTAGAATTTCCGGGCTGGCCCCAACAACTTGGAACGTGCCAAAGTTGAAATAAAACATGAATGGTGACGGATTGGTGCGGCGCAAAGAGCGATACAAGGAAAACGGCTTTTGCGTGAAATCCTGAACCCAACGCTGCGACGGCACCACCTGAAAGATATCACCGGCGCGGATGTAATCCTTGGCCTTTTCTACGGCGGATTTATATCCTTCGTGGGTGAAGTTGCTAACCGGTTCACCTTGCTCGCTTGCATCACCAAGATCACGGGTCTCGGCTGGCATTGCGCGCTCAAGATCACGCACAGCGTCCATGACACGCTCACCCGCTTGCGCA
>JALZUL010000011.1 GCA_023301665.1 Ascidiaceihabitans sp. | reverse complement strand
CCGCCGCGTCGAAACGCGGTGGGGGCCATCAGGCCCGTCATCCACAACATGCAAAACCGCGCGGCCTCATCTGGCCAAGGCAGCGCGTTGTTTAGAACATAACGAAAGAAGACTTGGATCAGGATCGCGACAACCATCAACGCCATCGCAACCGCACCAATACCACGCCCAAAGCGCAGCAGGTGTTCGTTTGCGAAGCTGATCGGCGTAAGCACCGTCAGTAATAGGCCCATTGGGCGTCCTCCCTATAACAAACCCAAGGTGGGTTTGGTCGTCTTGGCCACTTTGGGCCTTATGTCTTTAGCGATCTATGTCGCCTGAATAGTTCCGTATTTTCCCGCATAGAATGCAAGTGGTGTTCCTGATTTAAACGTGACGTCGTGTGCTTGGCCCACAACGATGACATGATCGCCTGCTGGATGCGTGGCCACATGGCTGCATTCAAAACGGGCAAGGCAATTGTCGATGAGGGGTATGCCGTGGGCGTTTAGGCTGTGATCTACGTCTGAAAACGCATGACCGTTGCGCGCGAATGCTTCGCAGATGTCTTTTTGTTGGTCCGACAGCACGTGGATCGCGAAATGCGCGGCATGTGAGAAATACTTGAACCGGTTTGAACTGGTGGCGGGTGACCACATGACCAAGGCCGGATCAAGAGAGAGCGAAGAAAAGCTGTTGGCCGTCATCCCGATCAACCCGCCCTCAGGTGTTGTGGTTGAGATAACGGTCACACCGGTGGCAAACTGCCCAAAAGCATCGCGCAGCATGCGGGTGTTGTCCGCGGATGGGCTGAACTGTTGGGTTGTGTTGGGAGTGTTTGCCATATCGTTCATCAAGCGACTTCGCGCCCCAAGGCCGCGGTATAGATTCTGAACCAAGTGACACGGTCCATTTTGACCTTAAGTGCGTCGGACAATCCGGCGATGCGTGTCAGATTGTTGGTGCCCATCACCGGCAGTACTTTGGCAGGGTGGGCCAAGATCCACGCCACGGCCACGGCTGCGCGATCAACGCCGTTTTCGGCGGCGATCTCGTCCATGGTGGTCATCACATCGGTGTTGCCATTCATCAAAGACCCGCCGCCAAGCGGGGACCATGCCATCGCGTGTTGGCCGTTTTTTTGGTGATAGGCCAGATCGCCGTTTGTCAGGCAATCGTGCGCGGTCGCTGACATTTCGATTTGGTTGGTGACCAGTGGGTTTTTCATGCCCGCTTGCAATAAATCACAATCCCACGGTTTGAAGTTGGACACGCCGATATTGCCAACTTTGCCGGATGCGACAAGGGCGTCTAGGGCTGCGCCTGTCTCATTATGGTCCATAAACGGATCGGGGCGGTGTACCAGCAAAAGGTCGATGTGCTCGATGCCCATGTTTGTAAGCGACGCCTCGACTGACGCGTTAATATGCGCGGGCGATGTGTCGTAGTATTTGACGGGGACGTCGCTGTATTTACCGCAAGGCGCGACGATATCGCATTTGGTCACGATTTCCATCTTTGCGCGCAGGGATGGGATCGCGCGCAGGGTTTCGCCCAACACGGCCTCGGCAGAATAATCGCCGTAGATGTCCGCCTGATCAAAGGTGGTGATGCCTTGCTCGAGGCAGGCGTTGATCTTGGCCTCTACGTGTTTTGTAGAGGTGTCTGCGTCATCGGCCACGCGCCACATGCCGTATACGATGCGGCTCATTTCGAGAGAGTTGGATAGTGTAACGCGTTCCATTAACGGCGTTCTCCTGCGGCAAGAGGTGTATTTGGTGCGCCTGCTGGCACGCGTCCATAGGCGTGCGGCAACGAGCAAGTGTCAAGATGAGGCATCACAAGTTTGCCAAAATATTCGGCCTCTTCAATATGTGGATAGCCCGAGAAGATGAAGGCACGGATGCCCATCTTTTTGTACTCATCGATTTTGGACAGAACCTGATCGGCAGAGCCAACAAGGGCCGCGCCGCACCCTGATCGCGCACGGCCAACGCCGGTCCAAAGGTTGGGTTCGATGTAGCCATATTCATCGGCCAATTCGCGGTTCTTGGCTTGATGTGAAACGCCAAGGGATGTGGAATCAAGCGCGCGTTCACGGATCATACGCCCGTATTCATCATCAAGTTTTGAGGTGATGTATTCCGCGTATTCTTGCGCCTCTTTTTCCGTGTCGCGCACGATCATGTGCACGCGTAGGCCATAGTCTAGCGTGCGGTCGTATTTTTCGGCCACAGCGTTGACCGCTTTCATACGGCCAGCAAGCGCGTCTTTGACCTCGGGCCACATGAGGTAGACGTCGCAGTGCTGACCGCACAGTTCCAAAGCGGCGGGGGAGTAGCCACCAAAGTACAAAAGTGGCCCGCCGGTTTGGTAAGGTTTCACAGGGTCGGTTGTGAGACCTTTGAAATCGTAGACTTCACCGCTGTAGTTGATCTCGTCTTGGGTCCACGCCTGTTTGAGGATTTCGACAACTTCGCGCGAACGTTGGTAGCGGTAGGTGCTGTCTTCTTTTTGGCCAGGGAAATCAGAGCTGATGATGTTGACGGTCAAACGCCCCTCAAGCATGTGATCGAGCGTTGAGATTGTGCGGGCCAACATGATTGGCTGCATCTCACCGCAACGCACGGCGGCGAGCAGGTTGATGTCTTTGGTGATTGGGGCGCAGCCAGCGACAAAAGACAGCGTGTCTTGGCCCACTTGATAAGACGACGGGCACAGGATGTTGCGAAAGCCTTGGGCCTCGGCGGTTTTGACGATGTTGCTGCAATGGGCCCAGCTTGAACGTAGATCACCGTCTGGCACGCCTAAGAATTGGTAATCATCTGAGCAGAGTGCTGAAAACCACGACACCTCGGAAGCTGTCAGATCTGGTGATGTGATCGGGACAATGGTCATCAGGTGCGCTCGCAATATTGTGGTTTATTCCCTATTGCGTAGCAGTGCTACTCGTGTAAATCAATGGTGTATCAATTTTTCTAACCGGATGGTTTTGCCACCTTTGGAGTCACGTGAACGACCACGCCGCCAACCCCAATGCGCTGCCTAAGTATGTGCAGATCAGCGAGCTGCTGATCCGCGATATTGCGGCTGGGCGCCTGATGGATGGGGAGCGCCTTGCGCCGGAGCGTGAGATGGCGGAAAGCTTGGCGACATCTGTGGGCACCCTGCGCAAAGCGCTTGCGATCCTTGAGGAAAAAGGGATGCTTGATCGCCTGCAAGGATCTGGAAATTACATCCGCCACGGTGCGGATGGGGCCAGTGTTTATGGCATGTTCCGGCTTGAGTTGCCGCAGGGCGGTGGGTTGCCGCGTGCGGATGTGTTGGATGTTTCGGCAATGACCAAGCCTGCGGATTTACCACAATTTGGCAGGGCAGATCATGCGACGCGCATTCGTCGTTTGCGGTATCTGAATACAACAATCATCGCGATTGAAGAAATTTGGTTAGATGGCGATGCAGGTGCCGTGCCGCCAAATGCGCTGTCAGATTCGCTTTACCACTTTTATCAAAAACATCTGGGCTTTTGGATCACCTCGGCAGAGGATCGCGTCGGTGTGGCTGCGGTCCCTGAGTGGAGCCCTGAGGCCTTTACCAAACCTGTTGGTGCAGTGACCGGATATATCGAACGTTTTAGCTGGGCGGATCAGTCCGAAGCGGTCGAGTTCTCGCGCACATGGTTTGACCCCGAACGCGCAGTCTATGTGCAAAGATTGAAATAGGAAGACGAACATGGCTCAGCTTATCAACTACGGGATCATCGGATGTGGCATGATGGGGCAGGAGCATCTGCGTAACATCGCCTTGCTGCCCGACACCAAGGTGGCCGCGATTTTTGAGCCTGACGCTGGCATGGCTTTGATTGCGCAAGGCTTGGCTCCTGAGGCACGTATGTGTGACAGCATCGCGGATTTGCTTGCAATTGATGCGCTCGATTGTCTGGTGATCGTGAGCCCGAATTTCGTGCATCTTGAGCAGCTCGAAGAAATCGCCGCGACCCGCTCGCTGCCGATTTTGGTGGAAAAGCCGTTGTTCACCGATCCCGCGGCGCTTGAGCGGGTGCGCAAGTTTAATGACACTTATCCAAGCCCCGTTTGGGTTGCGATGGAATACCGCTATATGCCCCCGATTGCGGCCCTGCGCGATCAGGTGGATGAGGCGACGGGCGGTATCAAAATGCTCAGCATCCGCGAGCACCGCTTTGCGTTCTTGGAAAAGGTTGGCGACTGGAACCGGTTTAACGCGAAATCCGGTGGGACCTTTGTTGAGAAATGCTGTCACTTCTTTGATCTGATGCGCCTGCTCACCAAATCTGAACCGGTACGGATCATGGCGAGTGCCGGGCAAGACGTGAACCATCTGGATGAGGTTTACGGCGGCGAGACCTCGGATATCTTGGACAATGGCTATGTCATCGTTGACTTTGAAAACGGTATGCGCGCGATGCTTGAGCTGTGCATGTTTGCCGAAGGGTCGCGCTACCAAGAAGAGATCAGCGTGGTCGGCCCCACCGGTAAAATCGAGGCCTTAGTGCCTGGCCCGGGCCGTTTCTGGCCTGCGCATTTGGGCGAGGCACCTGTCCCCCAATTGATCGTAAGCCCACGCAATCCTAGTGGGCCAGAGGTGCGTGAAATTCCTGTTGATCCAACGCTTTTGGATGCTGGGGATCACAATGGGTCAACGTTTTATCAACACGAAGGCTTCTTGGCCTTAGTGCGCGGTGAGCGGGATGTGGCAGAGGTGAGCTTTGAGGATGGTCTTAAGGCTGTTGCGATGGGCATGGCGGCACAACACAGCGCTGCCACTGGGCAGGCCGTAGATTTTACCAAATTCTTGGCTGCGGGTTTGGAATAATCGCATTTGACGATTTGGCGCTAATGAGATGTCAACTTTCTTAAGGCAAACAGGGATTGTACTGGCCTTAAGGAACATGAATGCGATCTATCCTCGTCTTTTGTTTGGTGATGTTATTTCCGGCTTTGGCCCACAGTGAAGCCGTCAGGGGGAGCCTGTTTGGGGCGACGAACGTTTCAACGGGCCCAACGGGCGGTTTGTTTGTTGGGCGCAGCTCGGATGGTTTGTTTACAGAACGCCAAAGCCGGCGCTCTTTGTTTGAGCGGGCTGTGGTGGGGATGCAGGGCAGCGATGTCGAAATCATTCGCGCGATCATTCAAGAGGCTGAATCACGTACCAATGGCTATGATGCGGTGCAGCACGGGGCACGGATCAAGCCGCGCAAGCCGCCGACACAGATGACCTTGGCCCAGGTTTTCGCATGGATCGATGCAACGCCGGGACAACCCCATGCAATTGGGCGCTATCAGTTTATTCCCCAAACCCTACGTTATGTGGTGCGTGAAACAGGGGTGAATTTGAACGAACGCTTTAGTCCTGCGATCCAAGATAAGCTTGCAGATGTTTTGTTGGCGGATGCGGGGTTGCATGAGTTTCGTGCAGGCACATTGGGGCGTAAATCGTTCATGAACAACATGGCAAAGATTTGGGCGGGCCTGCCAACATCGAGCGGAAAATCACATTATGATGGCTATGCGGGGAACAAAGCCTCGGTGACATGGGCTAGATTTGAAGCGGCGATGGCGCGGATTGAACCTGACAAAGGGTAGTAAAGCCTGCCCAACCTGCTTTCACAGGCGGGGCAGGTGTTGGGTATTAAACGTAGAGATTTACGATATTTTCAAGCTTTTCCTGTTGTCCTGAAACTGGTTGTGGGTCCAATTCACGTGCTTCGGCTTGGGCTGCGATACCGTCCAATGTCGCGTCTTGCGCCAACATCGCTTGGGCCTGCGCAGTGGTCCAACCTGCGTAGCGCTCTGAGCGTGGGCCTTCCAAGGCGTTGTCTTCGATCATTTTTGCAGCGGCTTTTAGGCCACGGGCACAGATATCCATTCCGCCCACATGTGCGGCGATCAGATCTTCGGCGTCCAAGGATTGGCGGCGCAGTTTGGCGTCAAAATTGGTGCCGCCAGTCGTGAACCCCCCAGCTTTGAGAACTTCGTAATACGCCAACGCGGCTTCGGGTGTGCTGTTTGGGAATTGGTCTGTGTCCCAACCGGATTGGTAATCATTGCGGTTCATATCGATCGACCCAAAGATACCCAGCGTATGAGCCATCGCCAATTCATGCTCAAACGAGTGACCCGCCAAAATCGCATGACCCTGCTCGACGTTTACCTGAACCTCATTTTCCAATCCGAAACGCTTTAAGAAACCGTAGACCGTTGCAACATCGTAATCATACTGATGCTTGGTGGGTTCTTGAGGTTTTGGTTCGATCAAAATCGCGCCCTTGAAGCCGATCTTATGCTTGTATTCGACAACCATCGACAAGAAGCGGCCCATTTGTTCCAGCTCACGGGATAGATCGGTGTTGAGCAGGGTCTCATACCCCTCGCGCCCCCCCCACAGCACATAGTTTTCGCCGTTTAATCGATGGGTCACATCCATGCAGTTTTTCACGACAGAGGCGCAATAGGCAAACACATCTGGGTCCGGGTTGGTGCTGGCCCCCGACATATAACGACGGTTCGAGAACATGTTCGCGGTGCCCCAGAGCAGCTTGGGGCCGTTCTCCATTTTGGCTTCAAAGTAATCGGCCATTTCATGAAGGTTGCGATGGCTTTCTGCCAATGTTGTGCCTTCGGGGCGGACATCATGGTCGTGAAAGCAGAAATAGGGGACACCAAGAATGCGAAACATCTCGAACGCGGCGTCGGCTTTCATTTTGGCCAATTCCATAGTGTCGGCAGGAAACCATGGGCGCTCAAACGTTTGCCCACCAAAGGGATCGTTCCCCTCCCATACAAAGTTGTGCCAGTAGCACACCGCAAAGCGCAGATGCTCGGACATCGGTTTGCCCATGATCAACGCATCGGGATCGTAGTGGCGAAACGCCATTGGGTTTGTGCTGTTCTCGCCTTCAAATTCAATCGGCGCGATGCCATCAAAATAGGGGCTCATAAGGTTATCCTTTTGCTGCGCCATCCGCGGGTGCAGGCGGCAGATTGTCTTGGAAATGAAGGGAGGGAATGATGGTGCCAAAGTCTGGGTGCAGTGTCTCGCCGTCGCTGAGTGTACGCATCGCATCCAGAGCCATCGCGATTTGTTGCGCAGGCTTTTGGTCGATGACCGCATCTGCCAAATCGTCGGTGATCGCGCTGCGAACCCGCGCGACAAGGTCATGCAACACAACAACAGGGCGACGGGTTTCTAGGGGGGCTAATGCGCTAAACAGGCCTTTGTGACCCGCGCCGATGCTATAGACACCGCTTAGGTTTGGATGAGATTTGAGGGTTTGGGTTATTGCCGCATGTACAGCGTTGGGTTGGTCAAAGGTTTCACAAACCGGCAAAACGGTGACATGAGCGGGCATGCGTTCCATAAAACCCGCGTAGCGTTGGGCGTGGTCGACGGCGCTTAAGCTGCCCGCGATGGGGAGAACCGTGCCGCCTGATCTGTGGGCGAGGGCCATCACGCGTCCGGCAGTGCGACCGGCGGCGGTGTTGTCCAGACCAATATAGGCGTCGCGATGATCGGCTTGGATGTCGGCCACCAATGTGACAACAACGACGCCCTTGGCGCGCAAGGCATTTACCGCCGCGCGGACCCGTGGGCTGTTGATTGCGACAAGGCAGACACCGGACAATGGCCGCACCATGCAGGTTTCAAGGGCGTCAGCAAGACGATCAGGGTCAAATGCAGGCACGTCCAGCAGGGTGATCGACACCCGCTCACTCAATCGTTTTTGCGCCTCATCCAGAGCGGCCAAACGCAGTTCATCGAAAAATGCACCGGCTTGGGTGGGGATCAAAAACGTGAAATCATAGCTGCGGCCACGGGCCAGATTGGCGGCGGTGACATCGCGTTTGTACCCGAGTTGTTCGATGGCCTCGCGCACACGGCGGACAGATTTTTCGGCCACACCACCACGCTTGTTCAGCACGCGGTCTGCGGTTGCATAGCTGACACCTGCAGCTGCTGCGACATCCATAAGAGTGGGCTTGCGCATGATCTCTCCCTTGTTCGAAGTTTGTAGGGACCAATAATGATATACGTCAATCATTTTCTGACAGACGTATGTCATTTTGCAAGTGCGATAGGCCGAGCGCTTTGGTTTCGTCGTTAAATATCAGCGAGATACAGTGCGGGTTGTCAGCTTTTTACACAGGCCAGCGATCATGCTTGCCTTGCCCGAACATAAATAACAGAGGGCATTCCCCGTATCTTTGACGGTTGGGAAACGCCTGATGGGAATCGTTGAAAGAAACTGGGCGCACATTTGGGGTGTGTCTACGCCCAAGCCCTAAGCGCCACCTGTGACAATGGCTGTTTTCCTGACGCGCGCGTTGTCATTCCTCTGCCAGATCTAGTCTCAGCACATGACGTTTGTGCCCGTCACCTTTTGGATCGGCGCGAACGGTTCTTTCGTGCTCAAACCCCATATGGTCCCAGAACTTTCTTGCATCCTTGTTGACGTCTAAAACGGCGACACGAATGCAAGGCGCGTTATCAGCCCGTGCCTCGTTGATCACATGTTGGGCGGCTGTTTTTCCCAACCCTTGGCCACGTTCCAACGGGTCTAAAATAAGCAAACCCATGTACCAGTGCCCTTTTTTCGGGAAATGCCTGATGCTTCCAGCGAAGCCTGCCAAGCTTCCATCGGCGCGTTCTAAACCACGTAGAAAGATATCGTCTGGCCCACAATTTGGCGGCGCGTCCGTCAAAGTGCTGTGCACAAAGCCGGGGTTGTTGGCTTTTCCGGTTTCCATCGCCACGTAATCGCTCGCGCGGTGCATCAGATCGGCGACGCGGACGTAGTCGGCTTTGGCATCCAGTTCAACAATTTCAATTTCAGCCATGTAATGCAGCCACCGTTTTGAGGGTTGAAAACCCGTACAATGCCTCGAACCGCATCCCGCGTCCATGCCCTGATCATCTGGTGACAATGCACCCTCACAGCCGCAGTCTTTAGATTATTTTCGGCTCAAAAGGGCTTAAGAAAGGTCGTCCAAAATCATCTTGGCGCAGTTCTCACCGATCATAATGGCCGGTGCATTGGTGTTGCCCGATACGATCTCTGGCATGATCGAACAATCCGCGACACGTAGCCCTTGAATGCCATGAACCCGCAGTTTGTGATCAACAACTGCATCCGTGCCGTTGCCCATTTTACAGGTCCCCGTGGGATGGTAGATTGATGCGGTATTGTTACGTGCCCAGTCAAGCGTCGCGGCGTAATCACTGCTGTCTAGATCCGCATTGGGTCTATATTCTTGCGAGATTTTATCGCTCAAAGGTGCATGGCGTGCGATGGTGCGTGCGACATTGATACCAGCAACAATCGTATCGCGATCGGTCTGCGTGGACAGGTAGTTGGGGATGATCTTGGGATAAGCCATCGGATCCTTGCTGCTGAGGCGTATTTCACCGCGGCTTTCAGGGCGCAGCTGGCACACAGACATTGTGAAGGCCGAAAAGGGATCTGCCCCTTTGCCGGGGTTTTCAGCCGACAAGGGTTGGACGTGGAATTGAATGTCCGGGGTTTCCAAATCTTCGCGGGTTTTCAAAAAGCCCGTGGCAAGACTGGCGGCCATAGACATTGGTCCAGACCGGCTTAGGGCGTAGCGCAGCGCTATCTTTGCCTGCCCAAACAGGCTTGAGACCTCGTCATTTAAAGTGGGCTCGAAACACTTGTAAACGAGACGCGCTTGCAAGTGATCTTGCATGTTTTTGCCCACGCCGTGCAGATCTTTTTTGACCTCAATGCCGTGGTCTTGAAGCTGTGCCGCCTCTCCGATGCCCGACAGCATTAAAACTTGGGGTGAATTGATCGCGCCACCACTCAAGATCACCTCGCGGTTGGCGGTTACTTGATGCTCTTGGCCACTGCGGTCCCTATAGGTCACACCCGTTGCGATACCATTTTCGATATTCACCTTTTGCACCTGCGCGTGGGTCAAGATGGTGAGGTTGTCGCGCGTGCGCGCGGGGTTCAGGTAGGCCACCGCTGCGGAGCAACGCCGCCCGTTTTGAGCGGTGAGTTGGAAAAAGCTGACGCCTTCTTGGTCGGGGCCGTTGTAATCTGGATTGTATGCGTAACCGGCCGCTTGGGCCGCTTCGATCCACGCATCGGTGATGGGGCGTTGAACACGCATATCTGACACCGAAAGGGGGCCGCCCGCGCCGTGAAATTCATCAGCGCCGCGCTCATTGTTTTCAGAGAGCTTAAACAGCGGCAACACGTCATCCCAGGACCAACCGAAATTGCCCATCTGTGCCCAGCGATCGTAATCTTGTGGCTGGCCACGGACATACAAAAGACCGTTGAGCGAAGAAGAGCCACCTAGAACCTTTCCGCGCGGCCATTCAATTGAGCGCCCATTCAAACCCGGATCGGGTTCGGTTTTGTAACACCAATCCACTTTGGGATTGTGGATGGTCTTAAAGTAGCCAACGGGTATGTGAATCCAAGGGTTGAGATCGCGGCCACCTGCTTCGAGTAAGACAACCTTATGAGCAGGATTGGCACTCAAACGGTTCGCCACAACGCATCCAGCTGAGCCTGCGCCTATAACGATGTAATCAGCTTCCACAGGCGATCCCCCTTAGTAAGTGTCAGTAAAGACGATACAGATTGATTTTACCACTGAGACTTTTGAGCAAAGTATCTTTGGAAATGGGATGCAAATCGAAACCGATATGCCGTTGCAATAGCTTGAACAATCATTGACAAAACCCGCGTGCCTTGAGCAATGATAAACCCAAAGGGCATGCGTGCCCGAGACCCAAAACCTTACAGGAGTTTTCGCATGATGCGCACACGTGCCGCCGTTGCAGTTGCCGCAGGCCAGCCGCTTGAAGTTATGGAAGTGAACCTTGATGGTCCACGCGCTGGTGAAGTGTTGGTGGAAATCAAGGCGACAGGCCTTTGCCATACAGATGAATTTACCCGCTCAGGTGATGACCCTGAGGGCATCTTTCCCGCGATCCTTGGTCACGAGGGTGCAGGTGTTGTGATTGAAGTGGGCGAAGGGGTGACCTCGCTCGAGGTGGGCGATCACGTGATCCCGCTTTACACGCCGGAATGTCGCGAATGCGAGTATTGTTTGAACCCTAAAACCAACCTGTGCCAAAAGGTGCGTGCTACGCAGGGCCAAGGGCTGATGCCCGATGGGAGCAGCCGTTTTTCGATGCTCGATGGGACGCCGATCCTGCATTACATGGGGTGTTCGACGTTTGCCAATCATACGGTTGTGCCCGAGATTGCCTTGGCCAAGGTGCGCAAAGACGCGCCGTTTGATAAGATTTGTTACATCGGCTGTGGTGTCACCACCGGGATCGGGGCCGTTATCAACACCGCCAAGGCCGAGATCGGTTCGAGGGGGATCGTCTTTGGTTTGGGTGGTATTGGGTTGAACGTGATCCAAGGGCTGCGCCTTGCGGGGGCGGACCAGATTGTGGGCGTGGACATCAACCCAAGCAAGGTTGAGATGGCGACGCGGTTTGGCATGACCGATTTTGTGAACCCAAAGGATGTGTCGGGCGATCTGGTGGCGCATTTGGTTGAGCTGACCGGCGGTGGGGCCGATTATACGTTTGATGCGACCGGCAACGTGAGCGTGA
>JALZUL010000010.1 GCA_023301665.1 Ascidiaceihabitans sp. | reverse complement strand
GCCAACGTTTTGGTCGTGCCAGCACGGCATTCCGCGTCGATCTCTGTCAAACTCATGCAAGAAATGGCCGGGGCGACTGTGATCGGACCAATCTTGTCAGGGGTTGGAAAGCCCGTGCAACTTTGCTCAACCACCTCTACGGTGAACGATATTCTCAACATGGCAGTCATTGCCGCATGTCGTATTGGGTAAAGCATGGCGATCTGGAATCTAGGCTCTATTAACGCGGATTACGTCTATGCGGTGCCGCATATTCCGTCGCCGGGCGAAACGCTCGCGGCAACAAGCCGTAAGGTATTTCTTGGCGGTAAGGGGGCGAATATGTCCGTTGCGGCGGCGCGTGCCGCAGCCCAAGTCAAGCATATCGGCGCAATTGGTCCAGACGGAAAATGGGCCAAAGACCGCTTGTTAGAGTATGGGGTCGACACAAGGCACATCGCCACGCTTGAGGTCGAAACCGCCCACGCGATTATCGCTGTCGATGCAAATTCCGAGAACATGATTATTTTGCATCCCGGCGCAAATGCAAAAATTCCACAGGCCGTGCTGCAAAACGCGTTGTCAGAAGCGCAAACCGGCGATTGGTTTATCACGCAAAACGAGACGAATTTGCAGCGCACAGGGTCACAGCTTGCGAAAAAGATGGGCCTCAAGGTTGGCTACGCGGCAGCGCCGTTTGATGCGGATCGGGTGAAAGCAGTTCTCGATCATCTCGATTTTCTTATCTTGAACGAAATTGAAGCAGAGCAACTGAAAGACGCATCCGGGCAATCCCCCGCGGATCTAGGCGTCAAAGACGTCATCGTGACCCTTGGCGGGAACGGTGCGGATTGGTTTGGGCCAAAGGGAAAACACCATTTTGATGCGCTCAAAGTTGACCCTGTCGACACGACCGGCGCTGGGGATACGTTTACTGGATACGTTCTGGCAGGTCTTGATCGTGGGTTACCGATGGAGCAAGCGATTGGGCAGGCGCTCAAGGCGGGCGCTCTCATGGTCACGCGTCATGGCACGGCGGACGTTATTCCTGATCTATCTGAAGTGCAGGCGTTTCAAGGCTAACTCCGGCCTGAGCTGGATGCGTCTGTAGAAAATGTCCCACACCGATCGCAATAACTAGGGCGCAGGTCTTGAGGGCCGTCATACGCTTTGATTGAACTTTCGACATAATGTGTCTCCCTTTCAGGTTCAGCATGCGAAAGTGTAGCAAACACGCGCAATTCACATGCACGTGAATTTTTCAGCTTGGCAGAGTTTCGCCAGCGGCCTAGCGTCGCGATGAAATACAAGAGGCCAAGAATGACTGAGCATCTCACCACACACCAAGCCGAAGAAGACGCCCGTAACGAGGACATCTTGATCTATGTTGATGGCAAAATCGTGCCAAAGGCGCAGGCCGTCGTCAGTGTCTACGACAGCGGCTTTATGCTGGGCGACGGTGTCTGGGAAGGGCTGCGTCTGCATGACAACGTTTGGGCCTTTGCGGATGAGCATTTAGACCGGTTGTTTGAAGCTGCGAAAGCCATCGACCTCGACATCGGGATGGATCGAAAGGGCGTGTTTTATGCCTTGTTAGAGACACAAAATGCAAATGGCATCACGACCGATGCACACGCGCGTTTGATGATCACACGGGGGGTTAAGGTGCGGCCATTCCAACACCCAAATTTGTCCCAATCTGGTCCGACATTTGTGATTATTGTTGAACATTCCAAGCCGAAAATTCCACGTCCCATCAGCCTCGCGACCGTGCCGCATCAACGCGGTTTGCCGATGACGCAAGACCCCAAGCTGAACTCGCATTCAAAGCTCAATTGCATTCTTGCCTGTATCGCCGCGCAAAAAGCCGGGGCGGACGAAGCGTTGATGCTCGACGTTCATGGTTTTGTGAACACAACGAACGCTTGTAACTTCTTTATTGTGCGCAAAGGGGCGGTTTGGACCTCGACCGGGGACTACTGCATGAACGGAATCACCCGGCAAAAGGTGATTGATCTGTGTCGCGCTAACGATATTCCTGTGTTTGAGCGCAATTATTCGCTCGTGGATACTTATGGCGCGGACGAGGCGTTCTTGACCGGAACATTTGGGGCGCAGACGCCCGTGGGGTCTATCGATGGGCGTCAAATCGGGGACGGTCAATTGGGTCCAATGACCAAACGCCTCCGGGAATTGTATGCTGCGTTGATCCAGCAGGAATGTAGCTAATGCGCATCGCGATGTGGTCTGGCCCGCGCAATTTGTCGACAGCAATGATGTACGCCTTCGGAAATCGCGCGGATTTTGCGGTATGGGATGAACCGTTCTACGCGGCCTATCTTGCGAAAACCGGCCTCGATCACCCGATGGCGGGTGAAATCATCGCAACGCATGAGGCTGATCCAGCCAAGGTCGCGGCGCGCTGCATAGGCTCTATTCCGGCCCAAATGCCGAATTTCTACATGAAGCACATGCCTCATCACATGATTGCCGGCATGCCGATGGCGTGGACCAGTGAGTGCGAAAACATCCACCTCATTCGGCATCCGGCGCGTGTGATTGCAAGCTATGCTGCGAAGCGTGAACAGGTAACGGCGGCTGATCTTGGCTTCCAACAGCAGGCCGATATGTTCGACGAAATCGGTGGAACCGTGATCGACAGCAGTGACATTCGGGCCGATCCTGAAGAAATGTTGCACCTTCTTTGTGACGTGATCGGGCTTAGTTTTGATCCGGCGATGCTGCACTGGGCGGCAGGTCCACGGCCTGAAGATGGCGTTTGGGCGAAGCATTGGTACAACGCGGTTCACGGCTCAACAGGGTTCGCGGGGGCAGAGGGGCCATTGCCCGACCTGACAGGCCGTGACGCAGAGCTTCTTGCAGAAACATTGCCGTACTTTGAGCGCCTGCAAAAAGAAAAAATCTGAAGCCCTGAAACTTTTAATCAAATGCGACGTGTCTTCTTTCAATAACCCGCTTCGAGGTTCAGGGAAATGTAAGGTCCCCGCCATATACCTGACGCCAGAACGGAGTTCGCAGCGATGCGAATAGTGGTTAGAGAGTAGTTGTTACTGTCCCGATGGCTGTGGTCATCGGGACTTTTTCTTTAGGCCTTCAGCAATTCGCCCAGCTTCAACGCAATCCGCGCGTCCCCGGACACCTTTAGCTTACCTGTGACAACCCCAGTCATCGGGTTTAGTTTGCCTTTGATCAGCTTTGCTAAATTCGCAGCCGTTATCTTGATTGTGCAATCCGCATCACGATCAACGTTAGACACGGTTTGATCCTCTAGAATGATCACACCGTCATCGCCGGAATCAAATTTCAACGACCCGGATAGCGGGGCATGATTCACGCCCCGCTGTAGAAGTTCTGTCATTTCAGCTTGCGTCATTTGGTGCGGCGATCCCGTGCAGCGAGCAGTTTCAAGCGCAGCGCATTCAATTGGATAAAGCCCTGTGCATCCGTCTGATCATATGCGCCTGCATCTTCTTCAAACGTCACATGCGCCTCGGAATAGAGGCTGTTTTCTGACCAACGTGCAACAGTTGTCGCGGACCCTTTGTAAAGCTTGATCTTCACGGTGCCGCTGACGTGCTCTTGGGATTTATCAATCGCGGCTTGCAGCATTTCACGCTCTGGCGAGAACCAGAAGCCGTTGTAGATCAGCTCAGCATAACGTGGCATCAGGCTGTCTTTCAGGTGGCCCGCGCCGGAATCGAGTGTGATCTGCTCAATACCACGGTGCGCTTCAAGCAACACAGTCCCGCCCGGCGTTTCATAGATGCCGCGTGATTTCATGCCAACAAAGCGGTTCTCAACAAGGTCCAAGCGACCCACGCCGTGTTTGTCGCCAAGCTCGTTCAACTTGGTCAGAACAGTCGCAGGTGACAGCATTTCGCCGTTGATAGAGACTGCATCGCCGCGTTCAAAGCCGATTTCGATGAACTCTGGCTCGTTTGGTGCATCCTCTGGATTCACCGTGCGCTGGTACACATATTCTGGTGCTTCAACCGCTGGGTCTTCGAGAACTTTACCTTCAGAAGACGTATGCAACAGGTTCGCATCGACCGAGAACGGAGCCTCGCCACGTTTGTCTTTTGCGACAGGAATTTGGTGCTGCTCCGCAAACTCGATCAGCTTAGTCCGGGACGTCAAATCCCACTCACGCCAAGGCGCGATGACTTTGATGTCTGGGTTCAACGCATAGGCGGCCAGCTCAAACCGGACTTGATCGTTGCCTTTACCAGTCGCACCGTGGGCGATGGCGTCTGCGCCTTCCATCTCAGCAATCTCAACAAGACGCTTGGAAATCAGCGGACGGGCGATGGATGTGCCGAGAAGATAGATGCCTTCGTAAACCGCATTTGCGCGGAACATCGGA
>JALZUL010000009.1 GCA_023301665.1 Ascidiaceihabitans sp. | reverse complement strand
GGCGGTTTCAAAGTCGGTTTCAATGTCGGTCCGTTTTTGAAACTCTTCGACCAACGACTTGAGGGCAGGGCCCAAGCCTAGGTCATCTAACACGCCCGGACGTAGATCCCGGCTTATCCGGCGGACTTCGTGGATTGCTGTTCCAAGGTTCTCGATCCCAAGCTCTAAAGAGCTGCCAGCATCAGGTGAGCCTTGCAAAACGCGCCGCCGTGCACTGTCGAGCGCATACCTTACGCCAACCAGAATTTGACTAATACCGTCATGCAATTCGCGGGCCACTCTGCCGCGTTCTTCTTCTTGGGCGTCAAAAACACGTTGTGTTAGCTTTTTCAATTTTGCGTCTGCCAATCGTCGTTCACGGAAATTGATGACCATACCTGAGCCAAATACCAAAACCAGAGCCGCCAGAGTGATCCCTGATATGTAGACAAAGGTCTTGCGCACACGGGCCTCTACCTCTGCACGTGCAGCGGCAATGGAGGATAAGACGTCGTCGATGAAAACCCCAGTGCCCACCGCCCATCTCCATGATGGGAAGGAGGTGACATAAGTGATCATTTGGGCTTCTTCGCCGGTGGATGGCTTGGTCCAAAGATGGGTCAAATAGCCATCGCCCTGTCTGGCAATTTGAATCAATTCATCAACAACAGGAACGCCTTCACTGTTGGTTTCACCTGACCAATTTTTATTGATCCGTTCAGTTTGACGCGGGCTTACGAGGTTGGTGCCGTCGTAATCGTAAACGAAAAAGAAACCGTCGGTGCCATAAATCATCGCTGAGAGAATTTGGCCAACTTGTTCTTGGGCGTGTTTGTCATCCGGTGCGGCGTTACCATAAATGAAATAGAAACCGTTGCGTGCTTGGGTGACGTAATTGCGAAGTTCTACCTTTTTTGCGGCAAGCAATTGAACTTCAAGCGATCGGATCTCTCGCTCCGCAAGAGTGCGTGCTTGGAAGGTGACCAACGTTGCGATCGCTGCAACCGCCAATATCAATGGAATAGCGGCGACCAAAGACAGCTTTTGACCATAGCTTAATCTAGGAAAGTAGAACATCGAATGCATGCCGAATCGATACGATGGAATCACTGCGAATCAAAGCGTTAAATGCAGGCGCACTCAACGGTACTACCGATATCAAAAGTTAATATTTATCTCAAAAATAGGTATGAAATTGCTTTTTTTGTTCGTTAAAACAACGCTCAGCCCAATTTATACGCAGTAATAGGTATTTTAAATTCCTGCAGCCTCGCTAGGGTGCTCTCACTCGAAACGATCCGCTCGCTCGACTTGTTGGTCGACTGGGCATCATATCTGGGAGGATTATATTCTATGGATCGTCGTTCATTTTTGAAGACATCAGCTCTTGGCGGTACAGCCGCTGCAGCAACAACAACTTTGGCAGCACCTGCCTACGCGCAAGGTAAGCGCACTTTGACAATGGTTACATCTTGGCCACGCGGTTTCGCGGTTCTTGATGATGCTGCGTCATACCTCGAGAAATTCGTTGGCGAAATGTCCGATGGTAACCTTACCATCGACAAAAAAGCTCCTGGTGAGCTGGTTGGCGCGTTCGAAGTATTTGATGCGGTATCTTCCGGTCAAGCAGACATGTACCACTCAGCAGACTACTATTTCATCGGTCAGCACCCTGGTTATGCATACTTCACAGCTGTTCCATTTGGCGGCACCGCACAAGAAGTTATCAACTGGTATGAGCACGGTGGCGGTGAAGAGCTGCACGACGAGCTTGGCGAAATCTTTAACCTTAAAGGTTTGCTTGCTGGTAACTCAGGTTCTCAATCTGGTGGTTGGTTCCGCAATGAGATCAACTCAGCGGCTGACTTCAACGGCTTGAAATTCCGTATGCCAGGTTTGGGCGGTAAAGTTCTGGGTAAAATGGGTGCATCCATCCAAAACATCCCCGGCGGTGAACTGTACCAAGCGCTTTCTTCTGGTGCTTTGGACGGTCTTGAGTGGGTTGGCCCAATGGCCGACGAACGCGCCGGCTTCCAAGAAGTTGCAAAAGTATACTACACAGCTGGTTTCCACGAGCCAGGTTCCGCTTTGGCATCCTCTGTGAACTTGGACGTCTGGAACGATCTGACACCACAGCATCAAGCTATCTTGCAAAACGCATCACGTGCGACAACACACGTTCAGTTGGCCGAAACATTGGCAAACAACGGTGCCGCATTGGCACGTTTGCAATCGCAAGGTGTTAAAACGCTGCAGTTCTCAGACGATGTTTGGGATGCATTCGGCGCGGCTTCTAAAGAAGTTATGGACGAAAACATGAACGACGAATTGTTCGCTAAAATTCGTGCGTCTTTTGAAGCGTCTTTGGCGTCATCTTCAGCTTGGATCAACAAGTCTGATGGCTACTATGTTCAGCAACGCAACCGCGTTCTTGGCAACTAAGCTATTTTCCATGAATAGCGGAAAGGCCCCTGATTTCAGGGGCCTTTTTGACAGATCACGAAATTTCAGGCCAGCACAGCCTTAAAATGTTGCAGACCGCATAGCGGGATCGAGGGGGCTCAATGACCGACGAAACAGTTTGCAGTGGATTTTTTAATGCCGCGACGGATGCGAAGGGCGACATAAGTTGCTTGGATCAATTCCAGTCCAGCGGCCTTTTACAGTTCATTTCAGGGAACTTCTTAGAAGTTTTCTATAACATCCCTTACGCATTGATAAATGCCAACTCATGGTTGGATTGGTTGACCTGGAACAACACGCTAGAAGACAAGCAATCCTTGATGCGCTTCGTCTATTACGGCGGTTCGGTCGAGTTTTTCTTTATTTTGGCCACGTTGGTCCTCGGAATGACAATCTATGGCTTGATGCGTAATGATTTCATGTGGGGTGTTGTTCGCGTCCTCGAAGGGGGTGCAAATAAGATTGGCCGTTTCTTTGCTTGGGCCGGCCTCTTGATGGTACTCCAGCAAATTGTCATCGTGTTCATGCAGCGGATCTTTACCCGACCGGATATTTCTGTGGGCTTCGGTATCCCGCTACAATTTGATATCAGCTGGTTCGCTGAAGAATTGAAGTTTTACAACGCGTTGGTCGTGTGCATGTGCGTAACTTACGCCTTTGTGCAAGGCAGCCATGTACGGGTTGATTTGGTCTATTCTGCTGTGAAATTTCGCACCAAGAAAGTGATCGATATGTTCGGTGCTCTGATCTTTATGGTGCCTTCAGCGGTTCTAACATGGATGTACGGTTGGTACTTCTTGTGGCGTCATCTCATCGTGCCAAACCCGTCTGCGTCTGACAGCCTTGATCGCTTGGTCAACAAAGCCCGCGCGCTGCGTTGGAACGTTGAAACGATCGGCTTTAGCCCGAACGGATTTACCGGCTACTTCCTATTCAAGATCTTGTTGCTGACATTCACAGCGCTGGTCTTTGTACACGCAATTGCCTTTTTCTATCGCTCCTTCCTTGAATGGAAAGAGGGAGAAGAAAGCGAAAATAAATACCTCGACCGAGATTCCTTGGGTGAAGGTGAAGAAGCCTATGAGGGGACTCACTAATGTTTTTTGGACTTGATGGCGTAGAAGTAGGCCTGATCATCGTCTTTATCACCTTGTTTGGTGGTATTTTGTCTGGCTTCCCGGTGGCATTTGCCATCGGCGGTGCCGGTATCATCTCTTTCGGTATCATTGCGTCTTTGGACAGCGCTGGTTTGTTGATCCATCACGCGATCGACCAATCTAGCCAGATGTACATTGATCTTGTCGCCTCTGGTGTTAACCCAGAGAAAATCAGCGTTTTCCGTAATCCAGATCTGCCACGTGTGGCAGAGGCGGTATTCCCAAAAGGCTGGGAAGTCGCGATGGATCGCAACGTTTCGTTTATTGTGAACCGGATGAACGAACGTGTTCTCGCGGGCCAATCTATCGAAACCCTGCTTGCGGTTTTGATGTTTGTTCTGATGGGTATCACGCTGGAACGCTCTAAAATTGCGAACGACTTGCTAACAACAATGGCGCGCGTTTTCGGCCCGCTGCCTGGTGGCTTGGCTGTATCGATTGTTGTCGTTGGTGCGTTCTTGGCGGCCTCAACAGGGAT
>JALZUL010000008.1 GCA_023301665.1 Ascidiaceihabitans sp. | reverse complement strand
AGTTTTGGTGACAGGCATCAAAGTGATCGACCTTTTGGCCCCTTACACCAAAGGTGGTAAAATTGGTCTGTTCGGCGGTGCCGGCGTTGGTAAAACAGTTTTGATCATGGAACTGATCAACAACATTGCGAAAGTACACTCTGGTGTGTCTGTGTTCGCGGGTGTTGGTGAGCGTACGCGTGAAGGCAATGACCTTTACCACGAGATGATCGAATCTAACGTTATTGTTCCTGACAACTTGCCTGAGTCTAAGATTGCTCTGGTTTACGGTCAGATGAACGAACCTCCCGGTGCGCGTATGCGTATTGCTTTGACTGGTCTGTCTTTGGCTGAGCAGTTCCGCGATGACACGGGTTCTGACGTTTTGTTCTTTGTCGACAACATCTTCCGCTTTACACAAGCCGGTTCCGAAGTGTCTGCCCTTTTGGGCCGCATTCCATCCGCTGTGGGTTACCAGCCAACTTTGGCGACCGACATGGGCATGATGCAAGAGCGCATTTCATCCACAAAGAACGGTTCGATTACATCGGTTCAAGCCGTATACGTTCCTGCGGATGACCTTACTGACCCTGCGCCTGCGACATCGTTTGCTCACCTTGATGCGACAACTGTTTTGGATCGTGCGATTTCTGAAAAAGGGATTTATCCTGCGGTTGATCCACTTGGATCCACATCCCGCTTGCTAGATCCGTTGATCATTGGTGACGAGCACTACAAAGTTGCGACAGACGTTCAGCAAGTTTTGCAGCGCTATAAATCTTTGCAAGATATCATCGCGATTTTGGGCATGGACGAATTGTCAGAAGAAGACAAATTGGCTGTTGCACGTGCGCGTAAGATTGAACGCTTCTTGTCCCAACCATTTGACGTTGCGAAAGTATTTACTGGCGCAGACGGCAAACAGGTTCCGCTCGAAGACACAATCAAATCGTTCAAAGCTGTTGTGGCTGGCGAATACGATCACTTGCCAGAGGGCGCCTTCTACATGGTTGGCGGCATCGATGAAGTGATTGCAAAAGCCGAGAAAATGGCAGCAGACGCAGCCTAAGGAGCCTGAACAATGGCAGACACTATGCAGTTTGATCTGGTTTCACCTGAACGCGCGCTTGCCTCTGTGCAAGCCGTGTCAGTAAAAATCCCGGGTGCGGATGGCGACATGACGGTTATGCCGAACCATGCGTCAACGATCACTACGTTGCGCCCTGGTGTGTTGCGTGTTGAAGCCGCGGCAGGCACGACAGAATATGTTGTGACTGGCGGGTTTGCTGAGATCAGTGCCGCAGGCGTTACAGTTTTGGCTGAGCGTTCAATGGCAAAAGGCGATATGACGGCTGAGGACATGGCCTCATTGGTGGAAGAAGCGCGCGCTGCGTTGAACAACGCCAAAGAGTTCTTTGAAAACGAGCCGGGCCCTGTGGATGATGCTGCCAAGATGTTGGCAGACATGGTCGCGATGGGCGATGAAATGGGTATCGGTTCTAAGTAACCAATCCTTTCGTCTAGAAATTTGAAAAGGCTCCGATTTTTCGGGGCCTTTTCTACTTTAAGGGTAGTGAATTTCCCCAGTAATGGTGCTAAGTAGCACCAAATATGTATGAAGCGAAATTGATATGAACCGTTTGCGCAGCCATTTGATTGGCATTGATCAGGGCGACACTGTCTTATTCTCAGATTTCGAGAATAACGGTGAGATGTGGACTGGCCGTGGCCAACGGGAACGTCGCCGTCGGGTGAAGTTTTCAGAGCCGTTTCGTATGCCGCCGAATGTGCAGACCTCGATCAGTTTGTGGGATATGGATGCATCGACTGTCATTCGCGCTGATGTGACAGCGGAAACGGTGACTGAAGATGGCTTTGATCTGGTTTTTCGCACTTGGGGTGACAGCCGCATTGCACGCGTTCGCATTGGCTGGATCGCTATGGGCGAGCTGAGCGATGAAGACGACTGGGACGTGGTTTAAGGTCCGCGCTAGACTTCGCATACTAAGGATTGCTCCTTACGCCTTCCATAGCCGCTAAGTGTTGTCTTCTACAAAGCCTCGCGGATTGCCGTCATCGTCCAAAGCTACAAAGACGAAGTCTGCGCTTGTGACTTTGGCGTGGTTCGTATCATAGCGCGCGCGCGCCCAGACATCGATGTGAATACGCATGGATGTGCGGCCGACCTTGATCAAGGTTGCATACAGGGTGACCTCGTCTCCGACTTTTACAGCCCGCAGAAACTGCATCGCTTCTACGGCGACGGTCACGCAACGCCCACCGGAGACGCGGCCCGCCATATTGCCCGCTGCAAGGTCCATTTGCGCCATGAGCCACCCGCCGAAAATATCACCTGCTGGGTTCGTATCTGCAGGCATAGCGACGGCGCGAATGACAATAACACCGCTATCTTGTTGGCGGCCGTGCTTTGCCCGTTCTTGAGCGCGGGCGAGATTGTCGTCGGTTGGGTTGGTCATGGTCGGCCTCTATTTGCGTCGCCGCAGGCGTACAGCTTTGTATTCTTCGTAATGGCGCTGCGTCGGGTTAACCAGAGATTTCAGCGCTAGATAGGCATATACCGCCAGCCCCAGAAAAACCAGCTTGGCGATTGACGCCTTATACAAACAAAATGGCCGACCACTTTCGGGGCCGGCCAAACTGAAACCATTTAAATGGCGGATTATTCAGCCGCGTACATGCCGTCGTAGATCGGGCCTAGGCTTTCTGCCTCGAACAAGGATGACACAGACGTGCCGTTCCAGATGTTCAGGATCGCTTGGGCGAACACAGGGGCGGTAGGTACGATGCGGATGTTTGGTGCATTCAGTACCTCTTGAGTGGGTTGGATGGTGTCGGTGAGGACCAATGATTTCATCACCGAGTTGGTAACACGCTCGACGGCAGGACCAGACATCACGCCGTGGCTGATGTAGCTGTGTACTTCGCGCGCGCCGTTGTCGAGCAATACTTCTGCTGCTTTGCACAGGGTACCCGCCGTGTCGCACATGTCGTCGACGATCAGGCAGACTTTGTCTGTGACGTCGCCGATGACGGTCATCTCGGCAATTTCGCCGGGCTTTTCGCGGCGTTTGTCGACGATTGAAAGCGGGGAGTTGATCCGTTTGGCCAATTCGCGCGCACGGGCCACGCCGCCTACGTCAGGAGAGACAACCATCAAGTCGTCCATTTGGTCTTTGAACTGCGCTTTGATATCGAGGGCAAAGATCGGGGATGCATAAAGGTTGTCTACTGGGATATCGAAGAACCCTTGGATCTGGGCTGCGTGCAGGTCCATAGTGAGGACGCGTTCGATACCAGCACCGACAAGCATGTTCGCGACCATCTTGGCCGTGATGGGCGTGCGGGCTTTGGTGCGGCGATCTTGGCGGGCGTAGCCAAAGTAGGGGATCACGGCGGTGATACGGCCAGCTGATGAGCGGCGCAGCGCGTCACACATGATGAGCAGTTCCATCAGGTTGTCGTTGGCTGGGTTCGAGGTGGGCTGGATAATGAACATATCCTCACCGCGGACGTTTTCATATACTTCGACGAATATCTCACCGTCATTGAACCGTTCGACGCGGGCATCGACCAGCCCGACATTGACGCCACGGTGCATCGACATCCGTCGTGCGATCCCATTGGCGAGAGGTTGGTTGGCATTACCCGTGATAAGTTTGGGTTCTACGATAGCTGGCATTTGGATATCCCCAGAGAAGCAATAGCTGAAGTGAAGCAGTAGCTGAAGTGAAGCAGAATTTGATTGGTGGCGTGTGTGACAGATTCGTGATGGTGGCTGTCGCTTAACACGCCTATACCTGTGCGCAAAGCAAAGCCTTCATTCGGAGAAATTAAATGGCCCATATCGACTATTACTTCGCGACAATTTCACCTTTTTCCTATCTTGCAGGTATGCGTATGGAAGAGGTCGCGGCCAAGCATGGCGCAACCATCACTTATAAGCCGCTCGACATCATGGCGTTGTTTGGCAGAACCGGCGGCACCGCGCCAAAGGATCGCCACATCAGCCGTATCGAATACCGCCTGATCGAGCTTGAGCGCCAAGCCAAAGACGTGGAGATGGATTTGAACATGAAGCCTGCGCATTGGCCAACGAACATGGCACCGTCTTCTTATGCGTTGATCGCGGCGCAAAATGCGGGTGGCGGTGATGTTGGCAAGGCGGCGTTTGCGTTGTTGCGCTCTTGCTGGGTCGACGACAAAGACATCTCGCAAGACGATGTGATTAAGGCGTGTCTAGAAGAAGGTGGGTTTGACCCGTCTTTGGCAGACAGCGGTTTGCTGGAAGGTGCGGAAACCTATGCGGCCAACCTAGAGCAAGCGGTTGAGGCAGGTGTGTTTGGGGCACCGTTCTACGTGACCAATGATGGCGCGCGTTTCTGGGGCCAAGACCGCATTGGTGCGCTTGATGCGCATTTGGCGAATTTGGGTTAAGGCCGCTGGCTTAGACGGTTTTGTACACTCACAGTCAAAGCTTTGGGCAGGGGCCGCGTAAGGCCCTTGCCATTCATTGTACGCTCGCACATTCGGGAACACTGGCTGGATTGGGCGCGCAATTGTCTGATCTGTTGACCATGACGGCTTTCGATTTGCCCAGCCACGGGGGATCATCTGATTGGGATGGTTCTGGTGATCTGCATGATGTCACGACGGACATGGGTCGTGACCTGCTGAGTGAGCCGATGGATTTGATTGGTCATTCTTTTGGGGCCACAGTTGCTATGCGATTGGCCATCGAGCATCCTGAGATGGTGCGCAGTCTTACGATGATTGAGCCCGTCTATTTTGCCGCTGCTTTGGAAGATCATCCAGAAGAGATCAACAAGGCGATGGAGCTTACGCAAGAGTTCGATAAAGCGTGGGAAACGGGCGATAAATATGCCGCCGCGCGGGTGTTTAACCGTGCATGGGGCGATGGCACACCATGGTCAGAGTTTTCTGATCGTGCGCGCAGTTACATGGCTGAGCGGATCCATTTTGTGCCTGCCAGTGCGCCGTTTTTATATCATGACAACGCGGGCTTGTTGAAAGACGACAAGTTCTCACGTGCGACAATGCCATCATTGTTGATTGCGGGTGGTGCCTCTGGCGAAATTGCGCGTGTTGTGAATGGTGCAATCGCGCGGCGTTTGCCGGATGCGCGTTGTGTCGAGGTTGAGGGGGCAGGGCATATGGCCCCGATCACGCACCCTGTCGGCGTCGCTAAGGCCATTCGCGAGTTGCTAGAGCGCTCTTAGGTCATTGGTTTCTTTGATTGCGTCACTTTTTAGAATAGCGCTAAGAACAGATCGATTTGATCGTTGCTGAGGGACCAATCGCAGACAAACCGTGCTGTCAGGTCTTCGTCTGGATCGCCGGTGCTGACGTCGCCGTCCATCACGTAATAAACCGCGCCGCCGTCCTGAAGGCGCTGGTGCGTCTTGCGGGGTAGGGTCGCAAAGATGATGTTTGCGTCGACCGGATGCAGGATGATCGCACCATTGGCTTTGAGGCCGCTATGCAGTTTGGCACAGTTTGCATTGGCGGCACGCGCGGCATCATACCATGCACCATCGCTTAAGTACCCAGCCATTTGCGCCGACAAGAACCGGTGTTTGGAAAACAGATGCGCTCCGCGTTTGCGGCGCAGTTCAAATTCCCAAGCTTTCGTGGTGTCAAAAAAGATCACGGCTTCGACGCCCATGCAGCCGTTTTTGGTGCCGCCAAAGCTGACGACATCGATGCCAGATTTCCATGTCATTTCCGCAGGAGTGCAATCAAGTGATACAAGCGCATTGGCGAAACGTGCGCCATCCATGTGCACCGCGAGATCGAATTCATGGGCGACGGCGCTCAGTGCTTTTAGCTCATCCAGTGCATAGACGCCGCCCAGTTCGGTGACTTGGGTGATCGATACAGGGCCGCGTTGCGGGCCATGGACGCCGCGTGTTTGTTCACCTTGGATGCTTTTGCGCAAAGCCGCCGGTGTCATGCGGTCAGACCCAGGCACGAGGGTAAGCTTGGCCCCACCGGCGTAAAATTCAGGTGCGTTACATTCATCTTCGTTGATGTGCGCCACGGGCGAGCAAAAGACGGTGTCCCACGGGTTTGTGTAACACGACAGTGCCAACGCGTTGGCTGCGGTGCCTGTGGCGACCAGATATACGACGGCCTCTGGGGCTTCAAAAAGATCGCGCAGGCTTTGGCGGACTTCATCCATCAGGGTGTCATTGCCATATGGCATTTGATACCCGCTGTTTGCCTCGGTCACACGTTGCATCACTTGGGGTAAAGCGGGGCCGGCGTTGTCAGAGGCAAAAAACATCAGATGGGTTCCTCGATTATGTGGTCTTCCCAGTCTTCTTCGGGAATGCTGAATTCAGACAGGGTTTGACCCTGAACACTTACGCCAGCTTTATGCGGTGATTGTGGATCCCCTGTCACCAACGGGTGCCATTCAGGGAGCGGTTTTCCCTCCCAAAGCAAACGATATGCGCAGGTTTGAGGCATCCAGTAGGCGTGGGTGTCGAGATTGCTGGGCTTTAGCACGATGCAATCGGGCACAAACTGATGGCGGATTTCGTAATGCACACATTTACAGGTGGCATCATCGAGCAGGCGGCAGGCGATGTTGGTGAGGGCGACCTCACCGCTTTCTTCGTCTTCGAGTTTGTTCAGGCAGCATTTGCCGCACCCATCACATAGGGCTTCCCACTCGGCCTCGTTCATTTTCGCAAGGGGTTTACGTTCCCAGAATTTGGGGGCCAGTTTGGTCATAGGCTTTTCAGTATCTCGCGGGCTGTGAGGCAATCTGCATCCATTTGGGTGATAAGGGCATCAAGGCTTTCAAAGTTTTCCTCACCGCGAAGGTAGGAAACCAAGCCAACAGAAACCTGCGCGCCATAAAGGTCACCTGAGAAATCAAAGACAAAGGTTTCGATGTTGGGTTTGTTTTCGCCAAACATCGGACGCACGCCAAGCGAGGCCGCGCCGTGATAGCAGCCTTTGTGTGGGCCATCGAGAACGTCAAACATAACCGCGTAGACGCCTAAGGCTGGCAGATGCAGGCCGTCGACTGACATATTTGCGGTTGGATAACCCAATTCGCGCCCACGCTGTTCGCCGCCAATGACGGGGCCCTCGATCCGGTGCCAATGGCCTAGCATTTTTGCGGCGAGGTCAGGCTTTGCGTCTGTAAGGGCTTTGCGAATAGCGGTGGAAGAAACAGTGCTATCATCTTCGGCTAAAAGGGGGGCGATCGTCACGCCGAACCCCATTTCTTTGCCAAAGGCGATTAGGTCGCTGGTCTTGCCTGCGCGCCCTTTGCCAAAGCAGAAATCGGCACCAACCACGACATGCGCCAAGCCAAGGCCATCTGCGATGACGTTTTGGGCAAAGTCGCGTGGGCTGAGAGAGGCGAGGGCCGCGTTAAAGTTCAACTCATAGAGGCGCTTGATCCCAAGTTTCTCAAGGCGGCTTGAACGGGCTTCTGAGCTCATCAAGCGGAAATTAGGGGCATCTGGTGCGAAAAAAGCGCGTGGGTGTGGCTCAAAGGTCAGCACGCCAAGGGGCGCATCGGGGCAGGCTGTACGGGCCAGATCGATCACCGATTGATGACCAATGTGGACGCCATCAAAATTGCCAATCGCAACGGTCGCGCCGCGATCTTGATCGTCTATGAATTTATAATCTCGAATAATCCGCATATCATGTGCCTAGCTGTGCTGAGGCGGCGGTGCAAGATGGATGGTGGGGCCAAGTGTGCCCTTTTGCGGCATTAGTTTGATAACGCAGGGCCATGAGGCGTAGGTCAAAAGCGTATAGAACAGAGACAGCGGTGTTCAGAGAAGCCTTTTCTGAGGAAGCAGGGTTTTAAGTAAGGCCATGAAAACGCGCGGGCGAAGTTAATCGAGCTTTCGCGATGGTGCCAATACTGTGGCCTCTCCTACAACAACCTTTTTATCGTTCACTGCACAGTGGCAATCTAGTTTCACGCGCCGCTTTGTGATGTCGATATCGATCACTTTGACTTCGGCATACACGCTGTCGCCGGGGCGTACGGGGGCTAGGAATTTCAGGCTTTGGCCTGTGTAAATTGTACCGTGCCCGGGGAGCTGTTCACCTATGACCGCCGAGATTAATCCAGCGGTGAGCATCCCATGTGCGATGCGCCCACCAAACATAGTGTCTTGAGCGTATTCTTCGTCCAAGTGTACAGGGTTGTGATCGGTTGAGACCTCTGCAAACTTCTCGATATCAGCATCGGTGACAACCTTACGCAGATGACGGGACATCCCCATTTCGATGTCTTCGATAAAGATTGTGCCACGCGGTAGATTGTCTAGCATGGAATGCTCCAGTAATATAATTTTTCGCCAAATTGGCTTTGGGTAATTTTATTACTTCGCGGATGCAGAAAATCAAGTGCTATTTTATCGCAGGTGACCAATTGAGAAAGTGGGATTGGATTGCTCGGCCTTTAGGTAAGCCTCTAATTTGTCAGGGTCAGGTTGTGTGACGGTGTTTGTTTCAGCCGCTGCCAATCCACCTGAGATGAAAAGGGAATCGATGTCTTCACCCATTGCCCCTTGGATATCAGTGATGACGCCATCCCCGATGGCCAAGATCGCGGAATCTGGTATATCGACGTCCAATGCGCTGAGACGACGGCGTGCCAAATCATAGATCGCAGGATGTGGTTTGCCGAAATAAAGGCTTTCGCCGCCCATTTCGGTGTAAAGTTTTGCCAACGCCCCAGCGCACCATTCACGAACGTCGCCGCGATCGACAACGATATCAGGGTTGGCACAAAGCAGCTTTAGGCCCATTTGCTTGGCCATCAAGAATTGTGGGCGATAGGCGTCTGGGTCTGCCATCGGATCGGTTGGGCCCATGCACACGATGCCTTCGGCTTGATCCAAGGGAACCTGCGTAATCTCTAAAGGGTCACCAACAACATCAATCGGGTCGAAAAAGATTTGCTCGTGGGGTTGGCCAATGAACCAAACCTTTGAACCAACCACGCCGCGAAACATTGCAGAGCGGGCGCTGTCGCCGGAGGTTGCGATATCGTCCCATGCATCTTCGGGAACGCCAAATGTATCGAGCTGAACCAAAACGCCAGAACGCGGGCGTGGTGAGTTGGTGACCAAGATCACTTTGCCGCCGCGGGCGCGGTAATCTTGTAGCGCTTTCACGGCTTCGGGCAGCGCATGAACGCCATTGTGCACGCAGCCCCAAAGGTCGACGAACAACGCCTCGTAGCGGTCAGAGATTTCGCTAAGGGCTTTGATGATCTGAGACATCGGGGTGCTCCGTAAAGAAAATGAACCTGAGTGGTGTTTAAACGCCTTAATCCCCAGAACAAGACCCAAAAGAAAAAGGGCCGCCCAATCAAGGCGACCCATATATCTTTTGGCTTTTAATCTTGAAACTTGGGGGCGTTCGCCCGCGTTTTAGACTTTTAGGTTAGGAATGATCTGCTTTTTACGGCTCATGATGCCAGGCAGTACCACTGTGTCGCCAGATACTGTTGCGCCAAAGCTTTTCTCTGCAACGGTTTTGACAAGATCATTTGGAACCATCAACGTGGCTTCTTCGTTCAAGATATCAACGACGAACAAAAGCACCTGATCGACACCGTCCTCAGCGGCAACATCCGTCATAGACGCCATTAGGCTGTCCTTGCGGTCCAGAACCAATTTCGGGGCGGTTGTTTCCAAAACAGACACGCGGAATTTTTTGCTATCTACGGCAAATTCTTTGCTGTCCATGCGAAGCAGTTCGGCATCAGAGAATGCGGAGATGTCGGATTTGGCTTCGAACATTTCAGAAGCGTAAGCCGTGATGTCGACGCCCAAGTCAGCTGCAAGCTTTTCGGTCACTGCGCGGTCGTGTGCCGTTGTGGTTGGGCTGCGGAATTCCAATGTGTCGGACAAGATACAGCTCAGTGCCGCACCTTTGATGTTGTCAGGCATTTTGTCGGCGTCGTCGCCAATCAGGTCCATCATGATGGTCGCGGTGCAGGCCAGAGGGCGCACTGTGATATCGATTGGGCCTTTGGTTTCTAGGCCGCCAACCAATTTGTGGTGGTCGATGATTGCGGTGATGTCGCAATCGTTGATGCCAGCAGGCAGTTCGGCAGGGTTGTTGGTGTCTACGATGACAACAGGTGTGTCTGCGGCAACTTCAGAAACGATTTCTGGCTTATCAAGGTTCCAGCGGTTGAGAACGAATGCAGCCTCGGTGTTTGGCTCACCCAGCAACACTGGCTTGGCTGCGATGCCTTTGATTTCGTTCAAGTACCATGCCCAAATGATTGGGCTGCCGGTGCTGTCTGTGTCTGGTGATTTGTGGCCGAAAACGAGCGTGGTCATTGGGTGCATTCCTGAATAAAGCTGCGAATTTTCGTGCCTTATAGGCCCGCTTATTCATGTTGTCACCATCTGTGCTATGCTCACGCGGCACAGGCGTTATGCATCTGGGGCAATGAGGCCCAATTCTACGCGTTTCTTTTTCGACAGCTTGGCCACGATCATGTCGTAAGAATAGCCAATGTGATTGCGTAGCTCTGCGTCGGATAGACCTGGCTCGGCGCAATGCTGAACCCACTTCAAGCCGCGCGATGCCATATAGGGTGCTGGGCGTACGCCTTGCATGTCGGGCAAAATCTCAAACGCCATGTCGCTCACTTTGAAGGTGAAGGCATCCTTGCCATCGTTCCATCCTGAAATCGCATAGACTTTGCCGCCGACTTTCCAGACATCGGAATTGCCCCATTGAACGACATGGGTGGATTGGGGGAGGCTGGCGCAAAATGCGTTGAATTCATCACGTGTCATGTGGCCACTTTAGCCTCTTGGGTTATGGGCGCAATTGCTGATAGGTTTTGCATATGAATACGCCGCGCGAAACCGACCTATACCAGCCTGTAAAATCCTTTCTTGAAGGGCAGGGCTATGTTGTGAAATCCGAGGTCGGATCGGCTGATGTGGTGGCTGTACGTGGCGGCGAAGCGCCGGTGATTGTTGAGCTGAAGTTGGGGTTTTCACTGACTTTGGTGCATCAATGTGTGTCACGGCTGTCGATGACCGATGATGTTTATATGGCCGTGGCGACGGGCAAAGGGAAACCGTTTGCCAAGTCACTGAAAAACATGACCAAGCTATGTCGCCGTTTGGGGCTAGGGTTGATTACCGTTCGCCTCAAGGATGGATTGGTGCAGGTGCATTGCGATCCGGTCCCCTATACGCCGCGTAAGTCGAAAAAGCGCGAAGGGCAGTTGTTAGCCGAATTTGCGCGCCGTGTAGGTGACCCTAATGACGGTGGGCAAACGCGGGTGGGATTGATCACGGCTTATCGGCAAGATGCGCTGAAGATAGCGCTGTATTTGTTTGAGGTCGGGGCGAGCAAGGGCGCGGATGTGGCCAAAGCCACAGGGGTTGATCGTGCAACGACGATGATGCGCAACGACCACTACGGCTGGTTTGAGAAGGTCGAAAAAGGGGTGTATGGTTTGACCCCCAAAGGTGCCGATGCGGTTGGTCAAAGTGGACAGGTCTTAGGTGGATAAGATGCGCGGGTTGCGCGGATTTCTAATCTAGATCGCCAAAAGGCTTTGGATAGATGAGCGTCTCTGATGGGGTTTTATCAGGGCACCCTGCAAGCAAGGTATTTGACAGCGGGTAGGGTGATGTCAGCTTCGCAGCGCTTTGCGCAGAGAACCCTGCACGCTCGTAAAATGGTACATTGCCAAGCACAACAACGGTAGATTTGCTTAGGCGCGCCCACTCCGCCAAAACACCCATC
>JALZUL010000007.1 GCA_023301665.1 Ascidiaceihabitans sp. | reverse complement strand
CGTCGAGGCCGCCGCGCTCGATGCAATGCCGGCGTTTCGCGAGAAGACCGGCAACATTGTTTTCCCCGGCTTTACCGCCCCAAAGGTCAAGTGGGTTGCCACCCATGAACCGGATGTGTTTGCTCAAATCGCAAAGGTCCTTTTGCCAAAGGATTATATGACTTTCTGGCTGACGGGTGAGTATACTGCCGACATGTCGGACAGTGCAGGAACATCATGGCTGGATGTCGGTAGCCGCGAGTGGTCCGAGGAATTGTTAGAGGCCACGGGCCTTTCTGAGATGCAAATGCCGAAACTCTTTGAAGGGTCACAGGTCGTTGGCATCGTGCGCACAGATCTTGCCCAAACCTACGGCCTGCCCAAAGGTGTCCAGGTTGTTGCAGGTGGCGGTGATAATGCAGTAGCGGCTTGCGGCGTTGGCGCGATGTCTGAGGGCACAGGGTTTGTGTCGCTTGGAACCTCTGGTGTCTTGTTGGCGGCGCGAAACGGATTTGCGCCAATGGCCGACAGTGCGGTACATACTTTTTGTCATGCAGTCCCAAAGCAATGGTATCAAATGGGCGTTGTTCTGGCTGCAACCGATAGCTTGAATTGGCTCAGCCGCGTTACGGGGCAAAGCCCAGCTCAATTGACTGCAGAGCTGGGGGAAACGCTAGCCCCCGCCACAAAGCTTCAGTTCTATCCCTATCTTTCGGGGGAGCGAACGCCGCACAATGACGGGGCAGTTAGGGCGGGTTTTGTTGGCTTGGATGTGGGGACTACACGGGCGGACATGACCCAAGCGGTCTTGCAAGGTGTTAGCTTCGCGCTGCGTGACTGCCTCGAGGCGTTACGAACAACAGGTGCAAAACTAGAGTCGGTTTTGGCAATTGGTGGGGGGGCACAGTCTGCGTATTGGGTTGAGATGTTGGCCACTGTTTTGAACTTGAAGCTTGAGATCCCCGAGCAAGGGGATTTTGGCGCAGCACTTGGCGCGGCGCGGCTTGCGATATGCGGTGTGACCGATGCGGCGGTTTGTGATGTCATGACCAAACCACCAGTCGCATCAGTTGTATCGCCAAATACCACGCTGCTTGATGGTTATCAGGCGCGCTATGATCACTTCCGCACCAGCTTCTCGGATTGGAAATCGCTACAATGATAGAGCTGCGACACCTTCCGAGAAAAACGTTTGTTTCATCCATTGCAATTTGGGTGGCCCTCGGGAGTGCTGGCGTTGCTGAGCCATTGCCGTCTGCCAAGGTTACCTTTCCTGAGATCAATGCCCCCCTGATCGAGTTGGGGCAGCTGTTGTTTTTTGATCCAATCTTGTCGGGCAATAAATCGGTCTCTTGCGCGACCTGTCATCACCCTAAATTTAACACCGCCGATGGCGTGTCGTTGGGGATTGGTGATGGTGGTATTGGGCTTGGGCCCGATCGAAAGATAGATCGGGAAAATCCCCCAGAGAAACGGATACCGCGAAACGCCCCAGCCTTGTTTAATCTCGGAGCGTCTGAATTCACCAGCTTCTTTCACGACGGCCGCCTCGAGGTTGACGAAACGCGCCCCTCTGGCATTCGCACCCCACTGGGGGGTGAGATGGAAAGCGGTTTCGCATCTTTGTTGTCAGCGCAAACGATGTTTCCCGTGCTGTCTGCCGACGAAATGGCAGGGCATTATTCAGAGAACAAGGTATCGACGGCTGTTCGTCAGGGTGTTTTGACGGGGGAGGGTGGTGCTTGGGACATTTTGGCCAAACGGGTTGAGGCGTTGCCTGAATATCGCGCAAAGTTTGATCCACTTATAGGTGCCCAAGCTCCAATTCATTTCACGGATATCTCGGATGCGATTGCCGCATTCGTTGATTTTGAATGGCGCGCGACGAATAGCCCTTTTGATCTACACCTTCGATTAGACCAACCGCTTGCACCTCAAGCAGAGGCAGGCAAGAATTTGTTTTACGGCGATGCGGGATGTGCGACGTGCCACAGCGGTTTGTTCCAAACAGATCATCAGTTTCATGCAATTGCGATGCCGCAAATTGGACCGGGGAAAGCCGCTAGCTTTGAGCGACACAAACGTGATGAGGGACGAATGCGGGTCACGGGTAATCCGGCCGACGCATATGCCTTTCGCACGCCATCACTGCGCAACGTGGCGCACACAGGGCCCTATGGCCACAGCGGCGCATATGGCACGTTAGACCAGGTCATCCGTCACCACCTTGACCCTGTTGGCTCTCTGAAGGCCTACCTCGAAACGTATGCTGTGCTGCCTGATGATATTGCAGGCGGTGACTTTGACCTGATGAAGGATGCAAGCGAAGTCGCAAAAATTGCGGACGCCAATACGTTAGAGCCAATGACATTAACAGACACCGAGATCGATGAGATCATCGCGTTCTTGCATGCCCTGACAGATGAGCAAAGCCTCAAGGGGGCTTTGGGTATTCCGCCGTCAGTGCCAAGTGGGTTGCCGATTGACTAATAGGCTTTGATCGCGACCGTATCGCCGTCGCGGGTGATGCGCAGGCGTTGATCAGTTTCAACGTCGCGCCATATTCCCTGAGTGCCGTCTGGCCAAATCACGCGAAAAGACACGGCCTTTGCATCCTTCAATCCAAAGTGTTGCGGGGCAGAAACATCCCCCGCATGCCCGCCACCAAGTGTGATCTCACGCAGCTGCGCGCCCTCGTTGTCGACCAGTTCAATCCAGCTGCCAATCGCGCGGGTGTTGATACCTTTTTGACGGGGGTCGATGGAAATCCAATGGCCGGTGTCTTTAGTTGTGTTCCGATATACCTCGAGCGGGGCGACGCGATTAACAACCACCAAATCCAAAAGACCATCACCGTCAAAATCAGCCAATGCCGCGCCGCGTGCGCGATCAAGGCTTGCAACACCTGCACTCAATCCCGCCTCTGTAAAAGTAGCATCATCGTTTTGGATTAATAGATTGTTGGGGTCATCAAGCGCCATGCCGGGCATTTGTTGAACGTTGCCCTTAGCGATGAACACGTCATCCAACCCGTCGTTTTGAACATCCCCGATACTGATGTGCCATCCCGTCGAGGGGCGACCATCACCGCCCGTGTATGGTTTGTGAGCCGCCACGCCGCGATCAAAAGGAACGTCCTTAAATCCGGCACCTTGGCCGGTCCATTCTTGAAGACGCTGATCTCCCATTGAGGATAGGAACACATCAACAAGACCGTTGCGATCGATGTCGCGGCTGGCGATGCCCATTCCCCAAACCTCGTGATTGATCCAACCTTCGGCTTCACCGAACAAGCGGGGCGGAGTTGTCATATCCCACAATTGTTCCGCGCCTGCGCGAACGTAATAATGGCGATCATTGCTGACTCGTAGATCGGCGGCACCATCACGGGACCAGTCGGAAAATAGCATGGAAAGCGGGCAATATCCGGGCGTAAGAGCATGAGTTTGGTAACCAGTGCCATCGGGGCGCAACAATAGGTTTGTATCGCAAGCCTCAAACGGACCATCAGGGTTCGAGCGGTCCACGTAATGTCCAAATGCCAGCGTTGGCAATGTGTTGTTTGTTTCCCAGGTCGCTGAAAACGCTGTTGTCCACTTGTCTTCAAAGCTCACATCCGCAAGTGACAGGGGTGTAAAATTACACGTGCCATCGCCTTTCAAAACGGCGTCCGGCCCAACCCGCATAATGATCAAATCCAACTGATCATCGTTGTCGATATCGATGGGGTACACGCCAGTTGTTGCGGTGATCGAGGGGGCTGGCAATGCCTCAAATTCAAGAGACGTTCCAACCGACGTAATGTTGCGCCACAATGCAACCGGGCTCGTACCGCCCGCTGCCACAAGGTCGAGCCGGTTGTCATTGTCGCAATCAAAAACGGCAACGCCGCCGCCAACGTAATGTTCCCACCCACCTGTGTAAGCGTGCTCAGGAACAGCTTGTCGGGTAAATGTGGGGCCAGCAAAGGTAGCGGTGCTGGCAAACATTAAGATCGCAGCAAGCTCAACCCGCATCTTCACGCAAATCCTTGGCGGCCATGTCAAAGACAAAGTCTAAAGCATAGGCGGCAGCACCGCGTGCCCACATCAGGTTGTCCCATTTATGGACCACAACCTCGGGTGACGGTTTGTCAATTTGAACGATCGATTTGCTCATCTCTTCGAGCACTTCTTCGGCATACAAGTGATCAAACTGCATTTGCTCCCCCGCGAGGATAAGCAATTGAGGATCGAATACATTCACCAGATTGGCTAGACCCATAGCGAACATCCGGCTGGCACGGTCGACAATTGTTTTAGCCGTCGGATCGTTGTCTTTGACTGCCTGCAAAAGCTCTTCGACACGATCATCAACTGGTGCGCTCTCGTTAAAAAAGCCGACGCTGGTGGCTTCACGCAGCAGCGCATAATCGGCGACATAAGCCTCAAGACAACCACGTTGGCCACAGCGGCACAAAGCGCCCTCAAGTTGCACTTTCGTGTGGCCAAACTCTGCGCCGCAACCACGGGTTCCACGGTAAATTTGGTTGTTTAAAACGATGCCCATACCAACACCGCTGTCAATCGTTACAACGATGAAATCCGAATGATCGCGCCCAAGGCCATAGGTCTTTTCAGCCATCGCAACCAAGTTGGCGTCATTGTCGAGAAAGGTTGGAACCCCAAGGCGGCCAATCAGGATATCGCGAAGATTGATGTTACGTTCTTTTAAGGTGGGGGACCAATAGACAGTTCCGTTTTCGGCATCGACGATACCGGCGAGCCCAAGGCCGACGCCGGAAAGATCGCTGATGGATTTACCGTGTAATGCGGTCAATTGCTCGAGCGAGGTGAAAATGTGATCCGCCAACTCTTCGCCTAAGATTGGCCCTTTGAAATTTGGAACCTCCAACTCAGCGAGATGTGCCCCTTCGAAATCAACAAGCATCAAAGAAGTCGACCCTTCAGATACCTTTATCCCAGCGATCAGATGGGCATCACTGGCGATCTTTAGATCGACCCGAGGGCGTCCTCGTTTGGTATCTGTGGCGTTTTCTAAGTCGCGCGGAATCTCTTGGATCAGCCCATCACGCAGCAGCTCGGCGGTAATTGTTGTTACCGTTGCGCGGCTGATGCCTGTGCTGTGCGAAAGATCGATACGTGGAATTGGACCATGGCGTTTGATTTTACGCAATAAAATATGTCGCCCTTGCTCCCGTTGGTGTCCAAATGCCATTTGTCGTTTCTCCCTCGCAAAGGCTTATATAAAAAAAGGCCTTCGATATAAAGATGCCTCTATATTTTTCGAATGTCTAATTTAATTTGCAATTCGAATTTAAAGGCGTATGAATCGTTTCATGCCCAACTGCCAGGCGATTCTGGTGGTGGGTTTGTTTTGGGAGGAACTAATGAAATTATTGAAAACTGCAGCGGCAGTCATGACAGGTGTTGTCATGAGCACAGCCGCATGGGCCGAAGACATTGTTGTTGGTGTGAGCTGGTCTAACTTTCAAGAAGAACGTTGGAAGACCGATGAGGCAGCGATCAAGACTGCTTTGGATGCAGCTGGCGCAAAGTACATCTCAGCTGATGCACAGTCGTCATCCGGCAAACAGTTGGCGGATATCGAGTCATTGATTGCACAAGGCGCGAACGCTTTGATCATCCTTGCACAGGATGCATCAGCAGTAGGCCCAGCTGTTCAGGCGGCTTCAGACGAAGGTATTCCGGTGGTTGCCTATGACCGTTTGATCGAAGATGCACGCGCGTTGTACCTAACCTTTGACAACGTCGAAGTGGGCCGTATGCAAGCACGTGCTGTTCTGGCTGCACAGCCAAAGGGCAATTACGTCATGATCAAAGGCTCGCCAACAGATCCAAACGCGGACTTCCTTCGTGGCGGTCAGCAAGAAGTGCTTCAAGCCGCTGTTGACGCAGGTGACATCACAATCGTTGCTGAAGCGTACACAGACGGCTGGGTTCCAGCAAACGCACAGCGCAACATGGAACAAATCCTAACAGCGCAAGACAACAACGTTGACGCGGTCGTTGCGTCTAACGACGGTACCGCTGGCGGTGTTGTTGCTGCATTGACTGCGCAAGGCATGGAAGGCCTGCCTGTGTCGGGACAAGACGGCGACCATGCTGCTTTGAACCGCGTTGCAATCGGTACGCAAACTGTATCCGTTTGGAAAGATGCACGCGCACTGGGTACGGCGGCGGCTGAAGCTGCTGTCGCATTGGCGGCTGGTAACTCGGTTGAGGGTGCCGCTGACTGGACATCCCCATCAGGCACAACGCTGACATCCAAGTTCTTGGCACCAGTTGCCGTGACCGCAGACAACCTTGGTGTTGTTCTGGATGCAGGTTGGATCGAAAAAGACGCGCTATGTGCGGGTTCTTCGAACGCTGCTTGTAACTAAGCTGAATAGCCCTTCCGGCCTCGGGATCGGAAGGGCACCCCACCCCTCATTCAAAACCCTGATCACAATGTGCGATGCCATCTAATCAGGGTTGGCGAAGCAATCGTCACGACCCAGAATTGCCATACTGCGGAGGCACGACCAATGAATAGCCCAACGACAAATGGGTCCGCCAAAACCTTCTTTAACAAACTGGGTATTGATCTCAGATTGCTAGGAATGATCGGTGCACTTGTCATTTTGTGCGTGATGTTTGATCTCATCACAGGTGGTCGGTTCTTGACCCCGCGCAACTTATTCAACCTTTCGGTTCAAACCGCATCGGTGGCCGTCATGGCGACTGGAATGGTGTTTGTCATCGTCACTCGAAATATCGACCTGTCTGTTGGCTCCATGCTGGGTTTTATCGGCATGACAGTCGCGGCGCTTCAGGTTCACTTTCTTCCTGACATCGTTGGTTTAGGGCATTGGTCAATTTGGATCATCGCCAGTATCGCCGCGATCGTGATGGGCGCGGTTATTGGGGCCGCTCAAGGATGGATCGTAGGCTACCTGACTGTTCCAGCCTTCATCGTCACACTTGGTGGATTGCTGATCTATCGCGGTGCGATGTGGTGGGTGACCCAAGGACAAACCGTTGCGCCGCTTGATCCGTCTTTCCGCCTTTTGGGTGGTGGTGCGGATGGCACCCTGGGTGAAACACTGAGCTGGGGCTTTGGTGTCGTGGCGTCTATCGCGGCTGTTGGTCTAATCTTGGCCAGCCGCCGCCGCAAAACAAACCACGGTTTTACGGTGAAACCTGTTTGGGCCGAAGGTATCCTTATCGCCTTAACGGCAGGCCTGATCCTTGGTTATGTCCTGATTATGAATTCCTATAAAATTGCCAAAGGCGCGTTGCCGCGTATCGCAGAAGCCCGCGGTGTAGAAATGACCGAAGGGTTGACGCTGTACCACGGGGTGGCAATTCCGGTGATCATCCTTTTGGTGGTCACTATCGGCATGACGTTGGTCTCCACCCGCACCAGATTTGGCCGCTACGTTTATGCAACAGGGGGCAACCCCGAAGCGGCAGAGCTTTCTGGTATCAACACACGTCTTCTCACCGTTAAAGTGTTTGCTCTGATGGGCGCGCTGACCGGTGTTTCCGCCATCATTGCCTCAGCACGACTGGGTGCGGTGGATGTGGGGTTGGGCACCTTAGATGAGCTACGGGTTATTGCAGCTGCCGTGATAGGGGGGACCGCGCTGGCCGGTGGATTTGGCACAATCTACGGTGCGGTTATCGGTGCATTGATTATGCAGACCTTACAGTCGGGCATGGCTTCGGTTGGTGTGGATGCACCACTGCAATCCATCGTGGTTGGTCTGGTCCTCGTCTTCGCTGTTTACGTTGATATCGTTTACCGTCGTAAGACCGGCGCATAAGGGAGACTTGAAATGAAAAATGAAACACCCCTTGTTGAACTGCGTAACATGAGCATCGCATTTGGCGGCGTTCGGGCTGTCGATGACGTGAGCGTCGATCTTTACGCAGGCGAGGTCGTGGGCCTTTTGGGCCACAACGGCGCTGGCAAATCGACACTCATCAAAATGTTGTCTGGTGCCTATGCAGCCGACAGCGGTGAGATCCTGATCAACGGCGAAAAAGCCGAGATCAAAAACCCACGTGACGCGCGGCGTTATAACATCGAGACGATCTACCAAACGCTGGCTTTGGCGGATAACTTGGATGCGGCAAGCAATCTGTTCCTTGGTCGTGAATTGGTCACTCCGATGGGGTTTGTGGACGACGACGCAATGGAGGCAGAGGCCCGTCAGATCATGGCACGGCTGAACCCGAATTTTCAAAAGTTCAGTGATCCGGTTTCTGCGCTATCGGGGGGGCAGCGCCAATCGGTTGCGATTGCACGTGCGGTCTATTTCGATGCAAAAATCCTGATCATGGATGAGCCCACTGCGGCCCTTGGCCCTCATGAAACGCAAATGGTTTCAGAGTTGATCCAGAAATTGAAAGCCGAAGGGATCGGAATTTTCCTCATTAGCCATGATATCCACGATGTCATGACCCTGTGTGATCGTGCATCAGTCATGAAAAATGGTCAATTGGTGGGCACTGTTGATGTGGACACAGTGACCGATGATGATTTATTGGGCATGATTATTCTTGGTAAGCACCCTCATAACAAAGAAACCAAATGACAAAACAACTTTTAATGGTCGCTGATGTTGGGGGTACGAACACTCGGTTTGCTTTGGCAAATTCAGAGGGTGTGATCGAAGATAGTGTTGCGCGCTACGCCAACAATGACGTGGCTGGTTTTGTTGAAGCTGCACAATCGTTTCTGTCCTCGTTGGAGGGGCAAAAGCCGACCAGCCTATGCGTGGCAATTGCTGGACCCGTTTCTGAGGGCAAAGGCGCACTGACAAATGGCGATTGGGTGTTTGACACACAAGCGCTTTCTCAAGTTTTGGGGCTAGAGAACACCTATCTGTTGAATGACTTAGCGGCCCTTGGGTACGCTGTCGAAGTCCTTCCCAATGATATGGTGACGCAGTTCGGCGGAACTGATCCACAGGGTAAACAAGCCTTGGTTGTTGGCATCGCGACGGGTTGCAATGTGAGCTTATCGCATGCGGGGCAGGTTGCTGAGGCCGAAGTAGGTCACGGGAGCCTCCCATACAGCGTGATCGAAGCGTTACGCGATGTGATAGGCGACAAAGCCTTTGATTTTAAAACTGTTGAATGTTTGTTTTCTGGCAGTGGCTTGTCTGCGTTACACGCAGCGCTTGGGTTTGAGACGCAACGCCCTGCGCAAATTACCGCAGCAAATGGCGAAACGGTCAACTTGGTTGCCAAAGCACTTGGTATTTTTGCCCGTGAGCTAAATTACCAATATATGCCAATGGCTGGTTTGTATCTGAACGGCAGTGTCGCAAGAGGCATCTTGGGATCGGCCGAAAGAGCGAAAATTGTCGCTGATGAAGTCGGCAAAGATGACGGTCTCAAGGGGCGTTTTGGTCAGGTGCCTATGCTCTTGATTACCGAAGATAGCGCACCTTTGTATGGGTGTGCGCATTATGCCCGGATGAAGCAAGCGGCTTAAAATCCGGCTAAGGGTCAGCCTTTGCGGCGCAACAGATATGCATCCATAATCCAACCATGATCAGCGCGCGCGGCTTTGCGCATTTCTATGATTTCATCACAGATCTCGTCCAACGGCCCCGCGTGGATGACTTGATTTTCCATGCCCAAATAAGCCCCCCACCAGATGTCAAAATCTGCCCCATTCAGGGTCTGAAAGGCGCAATTGCCATCAAGCATAAAAACAGCGCTCTGCACGGCGTCAGGCCAGCCA
>JALZUL010000006.1 GCA_023301665.1 Ascidiaceihabitans sp. | reverse complement strand
GAAACGGTGACGTTCGCTCTTGATTTGCTGTGCGCTATTGCGGATGCCGTCGGTGAGGACGGTGCTTATTTTCGGGATAAGTTCACGCATCCGATGGCCTTGTTGCGCGGGAATTTTTATCCAGAACGTCCGGCGTGGGCGACGGACAAAGATTTCGGCATTGCGACCCACACAGATTACGGTTGTTTGACGTTGCTGGCCACGGATGGATCACCGGGATTGGAAGTGCGCAAACGTGGTGGGGGCTGGATCCCTGTGTCTGCCCCACCGGGTGAATTCGTGATCAACTTTGGTGAGATGTTAGAGATGTGGACCGCGCGTCGCATCGTTGCGACGCCGCACCGTGTCGTGGGGACAAATGCAGAGCGGATATCGGTTCCGCTATTCTTTAACCCCAATCACGACGCTGACGTTTCGCCCAAAGGTGGCGATCCAATCATGGCAGTGGATCACTTGCAGAAGCGGTTCAATGAAACCTATGTGCATCTTAAAGGTGCAGTAAAACCAAAACCTTAGAGGGCCGAAAGCACGGTCTGGGCTGCGGCGCAGGCAGCTTGTGGATCGTCCAACATGTCTTCGGGTAGCGCATAGTACGGCATGTTATGGAACTGGTCGGTCCGGTCGCCAAGCACGCCTTGCGGGTCTTTGGTTTTGAGGTAAAGACGTCCGTCACTGGCCTGCAACGCAAACACTGTGCCGTCACAGTAGAGGCAAATGCCGCCGAACATCTTGCGCGTGGTCAGGCCACCAATTTCTGAGAATAGATCGACGGCAAAGGCGATATCGGCGTCACTGACGCTCATGCGGCGGTGATGTCATCGTTGAACTTGATGCTTTCGCCGCAACCGCAGGCATCCACGACGTTGGGATTGCGGAACTTAAAGCCAGCCTCAAGCAAGGACACTTCGTAGTCGATTTCGGTGCCAAAAAGGAACATTTGCGCCATCGGTGCGATCATCACACGCGCGCCGTCTTGTTCGACGACTTCGTCCAGCGGATCAACCTCGGACACGTAGTCCATGGTGTATTCCATGCCCGCGCAGCCGCCCTTTTTGACGCCAATGCGCAATCCCTGAGACCCATCTTTGGTCATCAATTTTGCGATTTGCGCTGCGGCCTTGTCGGTGATGGATACGGCTTGCTTGCCGGGAATGCCAAACATGGTGTTGTCTCCTGCGATATCCCCAAGATAGGTGGGGCGAGGGGGGTGCACAAGGTGCATGGGCGTGACGTTTGTCGCGGAACGGCGTTTGTGGTGTGAATCTTAACGCTTCATACCAGTTTAGCTGAGATTGGTTAACGCAATCCGAGGGCTGCGTTACATGAAACCAAGTTCTAAGCGCGCCTCGTCGGACATCATGTCCATGCCCCATTGCGGCTCAAATGTCATTTCAACGTCGACCTGCTTGATCCCGGGCAAAGGTTCAATCGCGTCGGCGATCCAGCCGGGCATATCGTCCACGACGGGGCAGCCGGGGGCTGTCACGGTCATGATCACCCGCACGGCATTTTCTGTATCAACTTCAATAGTGTAGATCAGACCAAGGTCGTAGACATTGACAGGAATTTCGGGGTCAAACACGGTCCGGCAGGCCATCACGATGTCATCATACATCGGGTGATCCGTGCTTGATGGCGCGATCATTGGGGCGCCTTCCATCGGTGTGCTTGCGTCTGTCATCGTGTGATCCTGCTATTCTTGACTAATCATATAGGGTTTGGGGGAAGGGTCGTAAAGGGGTGCAGCGACGCGCTTTTGTGTTAAGTTTCAGGGCTGAAATCACAGGTGTGACAAGCGTGCACAGCACGTGCACAGGGCGTGCACCGCGACGTGCAAAACGCGCCGGACAAATTTGTCTCTGAAGGGCGGTTGTTTCAAGGGGGTGTGCCGGGCGTCTGTCAGTTCAATCTGACTTTTGGACCCGAAGACGTACACCTTTCACTACGTGCTACGCAGTTTTTTAAGTAAGGCTACGCACTGAAATTCCGTTCAGTATTGGGCAGGTTGAGACAACTTAAGCGATACCCCCACGGAGGAACGAAGAATGCCCATCACCACTAACAGCCCGCAAAGCATCGAAGTTGAACCGAATGTAGATCAATATGAACTAGGCGAATGGGAAAATGCCGGCGTTAGCCGTGGTGAATTTGAAAAGGCTCTTGATGCTGCGGAAGCTGCTGAAACCAAAAACCCGCTGGGTGTCACAACGGGTCATTATGTCGATCCCAATGGGCCAGGTGGCAACCCGGCTGGTGAAGCGTTTTATGGATCGCTTGCTGAGACTTTTGAGAAGAAAGCCGAAAAGGCCCAAGACAAGGCCGATAGTTTTGAAAGCCGTGCCGCAGAATTGAATGACCCGGCCCGGGCTGAGATTTTGTACAAACGTGCAGAGATTAACGAAGAACGGGCACAGCATCTCGCTGAGGAGGCGGGAGCCTATTCGGAAATCACGGATGGTTTGGCCGAGGGTAATCTGGATGTAGAAGAAATCAGACAAGAGCTGCCCGAACGACTAGCTGATAGAACCGCCTATTATGAAGAACGCGCTGCAGATTTGACTGAACTGTCCGAGCTCGTGCGTGAAAACGGAAATCCTGCGTGGGCTGACAAACTACTGGCGCGTGCCGACAGAGCGTCAGGTCAAGCTGAGTTCAATTCGTTGAATGCCGAGAGAATTGCCGCGTTTCTTGAGACGAGTGAGACCGGCGGAGAACCTACTGTTGATGAGATGCCTGAGGCTGAAGCGGTTGATCCTTGGTTGTCTGACGCAGCGGTCACCACGATCCAAACTGAGCTAAACGGAACCGAAGAATTTGCGGATTCTACCGTCGATTCAGTCCGTGAACTTTCAGAAGGAGAGTTGGGTGCAATTCGGGAAGTCGCTATTGTGCTTGGTGCCGATGCTGATGATCTCGCCTTCTTGGACTTTATCGTTGAAGAGGTGGGCATTCGTATTGTGTTTGTTGACAACATGGTGGCTCAAAACAATGCATTTGGGGCATTTGGTGGAGAGGCCACCATTCCGGAGAGTGAAGGTCTGGGGATTTTGTTGGACTCAACCTTTGTGGATAAGAACTTTGACGATGGTATGAGCGGCGAAAACCAAGTCAGCGCCCAAGGTGGCGAGGTGTTCTTGCATGAGGCGACGCATATCCTGCAATCATTCGGGATTGTTGATTTCTCAGGTGAAGTTGGCGACGGCGACCCGATGCCTGAACTTGCAGCTGGTGAAAGCGTGAATGAGCTTGATGGTGAAGATCAGGCCGTCGCGGTTGAGATGATTGCCGGTGATTTCATCGAAGATACAGCTGTTCTGGGTTAAGTGATGCCAGCGCTCGCTGAAACACAATCCAAGCGGCAATAAGGGAAACTTATTTTCAATAATGGCCGCACGACGGGTGAGCTTCTGAACAATACGGTCTCTCGCGGTTCCCCCCTTCTGTATTGTTTGGGTTCTGGGCACAGTCGGTCGCGTGGTTATTGTTTCTTGTTTTGCTTTACGAAAGAACACTTGGCAAAGCGGACAAGATCAGGGAAGAGAAGCGCATGAATATGCGCTTCTCTTTTTCGTTAGATCACACTGACGGTGCCGCCCGCACTGGTGTGATGAAAACCACGCGTGGTGATATCCGCACGCCTGCCTTTATGCCCGTCGGAACCGCCGCCACTGTAAAGGCTATGATGCCGGAAAGTGTCGCCGCCACCGGTGCTGATATCTTGCTGGGCAATACCTATCATTTGATGCTGCGCCCAACGGCTGAACGGATCGCCAATCTAGGTGGTCTGCATAAGTTTATGAACTGGGATAAGCCGATCCTAACGGATAGCGGTGGCTTTCA
>JALZUL010000005.1 GCA_023301665.1 Ascidiaceihabitans sp. | reverse complement strand
GCCATTTCAAGATCAAAATTCGAATCACCAATCATTACTGCTTCATGCTTTTCAACATTCGACAATTGTAATATTTGATAAAGCATATCTGGATCAGGTTTAGAGTTAGCTTCATCAACCGTTTTAGAATATTTAAAAAAATGTTTTGTCTGCGTTTTTGCAAATAATGATTCTAAACCATCACGCGACTTACCTGTTGCTACAGCTAATTGTTTACCTTGTGAATGCAACGTCGTTAACAAATCATAAGCACCATCAAATAAAACTAAAGCGCTTTTATCAAGTGATGCATATTGTTGCTTATACAAAGCCGTAATTTCATTACCATCCACATGTGTGATCACATCACCTTGGCGCAAACCGGCATCTGTGGCGGCACTGAGGGGGGCAATATTTCCAACCCGCGCAGGCGCAAGATGTGGGCCAGTGACGGTTAACAACTGTCCATCGCGCTCAATGTCATAGTTTAAGACCGACGCGCTTGGTGGTGTGTTTAAAGCCCAAGCTGCCGCTGTTTCAAAGCCGTCAAAGCTTTGACCCTCAATGCCCAGAATTTTATCCCCTTCGCGCAACTCAGTCGTTTGGCCAGGCAAAGGTTCAAGGTTCGCAACGGTAAGCGGATCACTCGGTTGGCCCGAGAACATCAAAACGCCAAAGAAGATAAAGATAGACAAGACAAAGTTAAAGACTGGTCCCGCAGCAACAGTCGCAGCACGTGCCCAAAGCGGCGCGCCATGCATGGTTCGCCGCCGCGCAACCGGATCATCTGCAACTTCGGCCATCGCCTCTCCGTCCACACCAGAGGCCGCATTCGCGTCACCTGCGAATTTGACAAACCCCCCAAAAGGGAGTGCCGCGACCTGCCAAACCGTTCCACGTTTATCGACGCGCGAAAACAGAACAGGGCCAAACCCTAGACTAAACACATCGGCGTGAATGCCGCTCCAGCGACCAACTATGTAGTGTCCATATTCGTGGATCGCGACAATCACGCTTAAAGCGACGACAAAGGCAATGATCATCCAAAAGAACCCGCCAAATTGGCTCAAGAGTGCTGCAATATCCAAAATTTTAGTCCTGCCTGCTATGTTTTGCGGCTTTAAAGCTGCGTTATGATGTCGTTTGCTGTCTCACGTGCCAGATGGTCAACGTTGAGCACATTATCAAGGGTCATAGTGTCATCAATATGGCCCCCTTTGGCGTCCATTTGGATCAAAGTTTGTTCAACAACCTCTGCCATTTGGGTAAATTTGAGCGCGCCTGAGATGAAACCATCAAGTGCGCTCTCTTTTGCAGCGTTAAACACGGCCCCTGCCAAGCCGCCACGCGCCATCACTTCACGTGCAAGGCGCAGAGCGGGCCAACGCGCTTCATCCGGTGCTCGGAAGGTAAAGGCCCCTATCTTGGCCAAGTCCAAACGCTCTACCGGTAGGGCCTGACGGACGGGCCAATGTAACGCGTAGCCAATGGCGTGGCGCATATCTGGCGGACCGACGTGTGCCATCAATGCGCCATCGTTAAAACCGACTAAGGCGTGGATCATGGATTCTGGATGCACCAGAACTTCGATCTGATCTGCAGAGATATCAAAATATTCATGCGTTTCGATGACCTCCATCGCCTTATTGAACATAGAGGCGCTGTCGATTGTGATCCGTTGACCCATCGCCCAGTTGGGGTGCGCTGAAGCTTGAGCCAAGGTGGCATTTTTCAAATCATCCATAGGCCAGTCGCGAAAAGCCCCACCGCTTGCCGTGATGATGACCCGCTCAACCGCAGTCATATCCTCGCCCACAAGCCCTTGGAACACTGCCGAGTGCTCACTATCGACCGGCAGGATACGGGCTTTGTGTGTTTTCGCCGTCCCCAAGATCAGCTCACCCGCGCAAACAAGGGATTCCTTATTGGCCAATGCCAATGTGGCCCCTTGCGCAAGTGCGCTCAGGCCTGGGCGCAAACCTGCGGCACCGACGATTGCCGACATAACCCAGTCAGCGGGCCGCGTTGCCGCCTCTGTAAGGGCCGCCTGCCCGGCTGCGGCTTGCACGCTGCTGCCTGACAACGCGTCTTTTAACGCGGGTAAAAGATGATCATGTGCGGTGACAGCGACGTGCGCCTTTAACCGTTTCGCGTCCTTGGCAAGCTGCTCGATATTGTAGGCACCTGTCAGCGCCACAACATCGTAATGGTCAGGATTGCGATCAATCAGGTCAATCGTGTTTTGTCCGATGGAGCCTGTTGCCCCAAAAATAGAAACCCGTCTGCGGTTCATTTTGGATCACACCAATCCCGGAGGAAAACCAACAAACTGGCCCACAATCAACAAAAACACAGACGCGCCAAGCATTCCATCAAAGCGATCAAGCACGCCACCATGTCCGGGGATCAATGCAGAGCTGTCTTTGACGCCCATCTTACGCTTGATTGCGCTTTCCGCGATGTCACCCATCTGTGATGCCATCGCGACCGCAATCGAAATACCAATCAATTCGACAGAAGCACCCGTGTAGGCGGCAAAAGCCCAGCCAACCACTGCAGCCCCCAGCCAACCGAATGCGGTTCCTGACCATGTCTTTTTCGGGCTAACCGCTGGCCAGAATTTTGGACCGCCAATCATGCGGCCCGCGAAATACCCCAAAGCATCCGTCGCCACGACTGTTACAATCAGCCACAGCATCCAAATGAACCCTAAATCGCTGCGCACTGACATCATTCCAAAGCCTGCAAGCATAATCATGACACCAAACACCATGAAAATAACACGGTTTCGGACCAAACCTGCAAAACCAACAAAGGTCGGCACCAACAATAAAGGCAGGGCAAAACCGGACGGAATGTAGACCGCAATCAAACTGGCAAGCCCGCTCAGCACCCCAAGCTGAAAAGCCAGCGGCGCATTAAGCGGTGCAATCATCCGCACCAGCTCCCAAATCATCAAGCCGCAGATTATGGCGACGGCCAAATGAAACACGATGCCCCCCGACAACAGTGCGATTAGGCCGACAACAACCATAAACAACGCTGACCCGAGACGGATCGTTAGGTCGGACCACTTGGATGTATCACTCATGTTTTTACTGCTCCAAACCGGCGATCACGGCCGCCATATGATGCGCAAAGGCTTGCAAATTCGTCACGGGTGAAGTCAGGCCAAAGCGTGTCGATGAATTCATATTCAGCATAGGCCGATTGCCATAGCAAAAAGTTAGAGATGCGGGCTTCACCACTGGTTCTGATCACCAAATCAGGGTCAGGTAAAACGTGCGTATCCAGATACTTAGGAAGGGTTTCTTCATCCACATCCTTAGGATCAAGAGTTCCGCGTGCGACATCTTCGGCAAGCCGTTTTGTTGCGCGCGCAACCTCATCACGCCCACCGTAATTTAGCGCAATCGTTAGGTTGGTTTTGGTATTATGAGCTGTGGATTGCTCCAGCTCATCCATCAATTTCACCAGCTTGTCATCCAAACGCACCCGATCACCGATAAAGCGCACGCGTGCGCCAAATTCAGACAGCGCACGTGTCTCTTTGGTGATATAGCGGCGAAAGAGGCTCATAAGCCCTGCAACTTCTACCTGCGTTCGTTTCCAGTTCTCAGTCGAGAAGGCAAAGATCGTAAGGTATTCAACCCCGACGTCCGGGCAGCTTTCGACAATTTCGCGCACACGTTTGGCACCTGCGTGATGGCCAAATAGGCGTGGCCTGCCCCGCTGTGTCGCCCAACGGCCATTGCCGTCCATAATAATAGCTACATGGCGCGGCCCTTGACGGGCAGCACCAGTATTAAGATCGCTTACTTTGGGGTCTTGGCCGATATGCGCCTCCACCTTTGTGCAGAAATAAGGCTCTGCAGAGTTACCTGTTTTGAGGCGATGTCATCCAAAATCGGGTGCTTAGACCTGCATGATCTCTGCCTGCTTCGTTTCAAGCTGCTCATCAACCTGCTTGGTGTAAAGGTTCGTCATATCTTGGACTTCACCTTCCCAAATCTTTTGATCGTCTTCGGACAGGCCGTCAGCTTTGCCCTTTTTGATCTGGTCCATTCCATCGCGGCGCAAATTGCGGATCGAAACACGCGCGCTCTCGGCGTATTGACCTGCCACTTTGCTCAATTCGCGTCGACGCTCTTCGTTTAGCTCTGGAATTGGCAACATAATGATTGTGCCATTCAGCTGTGGGTTAATACCCAAACCGCTTTCACGGATCGCTTTCTCGACAGCCTGAACCATCGATTTGTCCCAAACGTTGATCGTAACCATACGTGGCTCAGGTACGTTAACCGTGCCCACTTGGTTGATCGGAGTACG
>JALZUL010000004.1 GCA_023301665.1 Ascidiaceihabitans sp. | reverse complement strand
CCTGTTTGACGAAATCTGCGGGATCGTCGCAGGTGTCGGCCTTGGTCAGGATCACCAACGGCAAACATCCCGAGGACGCGCACATCGCAAGGTAGCGTTCCAAACGCGCGACGTTGAAATCTTGATTGCACGAGGAAACAATAAACGAAGTATCCAGATTGGCTGCAATCATCTGAACATGCCGATCGTGCCCGGCACCGCGCCGCTTGATCAGGCTTTGGCGTTCTAAGATACGTTCAGGTTTTGTGTGCCCTTCATTGATGAGCAACCAATCGCCAACGGTGATTTCTTCTTCGGGATAAACGATGGTCGTATCAACGGTATCGCCCATGACATGTAACGAGTTGCGGTGCACTTGTGTCACGCGCACCGGTGGGGTCAAAGCCATCTCGTCAGGGTCAACCTGTTGGGAAAAAAACGGTTGCCACCCAAGCAGCTCAAGCGTGCCAGAAACACGCTTTGGGGTATCGGTGGAATCGGACAAGATTTGGGATGGGTCCCGTGTCATTAACGCGCTTTCAAATAGGTTGGCATAGGAATAGCGAACAACACGGCTCAGTGTAAGGGCTTAGTACGGGCTAAGTTTAGGGCTTAGACTTGCATTCAACGCCTCACGCAGCTAGCAGGACATAAGCATTTTCTGGGGGCCGTCATGGACGATCTTAAAGCCAAATATCTCGATCAAATCGCAAACGCCGGTGACGAGGCCGTGTTGGAAGACATTCGCCTTGCCGCGGTTGGTAAAAAAGGTGAAGTCGCGCTGAAGATGCGCGAGCTGGGTAAGATGACCCCAGAGGAACGCCAAGTGGCTGGCCCCAAGCTGAACGCGCTTAAAGACGAGATCAACAGCGCCTTGGCTGCTAAGAAATCTGGCCTTGCGGATGCCGCGTTAGATGAACGCCTGCGCAATGAATGGCTAGATGTCACCTTGCCGTCCCGCGCGCGCCCAGCCGGTACGATCCACCCGATTTCACAGGTGCAAGAAGAGGTCACAGCGATCTTTGCCGAGATGGGCTTTGCCGTGGCTGAGGGGCCGCGCATCGACACCGATTGGTATAATTTTGACGCCCTGAATATCCCGGGTCACCACCCTGCGCGTGCGGAAATGGATACGTTCTATATGCACCGCGCCGAAGGTGATGACCGCCCGCCACATGTTTTGCGCACGCATACATCACCGGTTCAGATCCGTTCTATGGAAAAGACTGGTGCGCCGACCCGTATCATCTGTCCAGGCGGCGTTTACCGTGCGGATTACGACCAGACCCACACGCCGATGTTTCATCAGGTCGAGGGTTTGGCGATCGACAAAGACATCTCAATGGCAAACCTGAAATGGGTTCTTGAGGAGTTCGTGAAATCCTACTTTGAGGTCGACAACGTCGACATCCGTTTCCGCGCCTCGCACTTCCCGTTTACTGAGCCATCAGCTGAAGTTGACATTCGTTGCTCTTGGGAAGGCGGCACGCTGAAAGTCGGTGAAGGCGATGATTGGCTCGAAATTCTGGGCTCAGGCATGGTGCACCCAAAGGTGCTGCAAGCCGGTGGGATTGATCCGAATGAATGGCAAGGCTTTGCCTTTGGCATGGGGATCGACCGGATCGCGATGTTGAAATACGGCGTGCCAGATTTGCGTGCCTTCTTTGACAGCGACCTGCGTTGGTTGCGCCATTACGGGTTTGCATCATTAGATGTGCCGACTTTGCGTGGCGGATTGAGCCGCTAAGTGGGTTTTGCATCGCGCTTGATTTCTGCTTATCTTGGCTGGTGCAAAAAGATTGTCGATACGAATTCAAGGAGAACGCTCATTGTGCGCGGTCTCCTTTTTCTTTTGTTTTATATGCTCTTAACGGTTTCGTTGTTGGATACGGTCGCAGGTCTTTTGGCCCCGTTTCTATTGCTTCCGGTCTTGCCGTTTTGGGTGTTTTATCAAAAGAAAAAGAAGGCTGATGATGAGGCCGATGGGACGAACGGTTAGATCAATTTTGTGAAATTTTCTTGGGTGTTCCACGCGTTTGTGAGGTGACATTCGAAAGCGGATGCATAGATTGCAAAGTATGAAATATATTGCTCTTCTGACCGCCGCCGTTCTCACATCTTTTTCAACCGCTCCAGCGTCCGCAATGGGGCCTTGGAAAGACACATGTCAACTTGATGTGCCATGTGAGCTCGAAGACGGGCGCAGTTATCACGTCAAATTCCCTGATGACTGGGACGGTGAGAGCAAGCTTCCGGTTCTGATCCACTTTCACGGCTGGCAGCGCACAGGGGCTTTGCCTGTGCAGCACCAACGGATTTCTGGCGCAACGCGACGCCGTGGGGTGCTGCTGATCGCGCCAAATGGCAATCGTAAAACATGGGATTTCTGGACGCCTGAAACCGACGATGTCGCCTTTGCGCAAGAGGTGATTGAAGACGTCACAAAGAACTATCCAATTGATCCTGAACAGATTTTCCTGTCAGGCTATTCCTATGGTTCTATCATGGCATGGCGCGTGGCATGTGATCGCGGAACACAGCTTAACATCCGCGCTTTGCTAGCGATTTCAGGTACGCTGGATCAAAATGAAAATTGCGCGCAGTACCCAAAAGAAGCGCGTCACGTGCATGGGTTAAAAGACAACGTTCTTGATTTCCCCTTTGGGCCAAAGGGCGACACGACGTATCCGGTGATGTTGTGGCGTGACATGCTGAAATGTGACGTGAGCAAGCCGACTGAAAGCGAATGGAATGCGGTTGATTTCTTGTCTTTCAACCGGACGGAATGGGCCGAATGCGCGAATGGGACAAAGGTCACTTTGGATGTACATCCGGGTGGGCATTTTATCCCGCATGGCTGGATCGCGCATCAGTTGGATGAGCTGTTAGGCCGCACGCCAACATTCCCATAAAAGACTGCAAAATTGACGTCGGTAAAACGTCGGTATCGTGTCGGTATTACGTCGGTGCATTGCACTGACTTTGCCGACCACCCCTTGCACCTTTGGTGAATTTTTGCCATTGCCGTAGGCAATTCGAAACACGGTCCTGTTGCGGGGCTCGCAAAGGTGCACGCTCATGAAATTCACGTTGTCTTGGCTCAAAACACATCTGGAAACAGATGCCTCAATCGATGACATTCTTTATGCTTTGACCGATCTTGGTCTTGAGGTTGAAGGTGTCGAGGATCGCGGGGCGAAGCTGGCTGAATTTACCATCGGCCACGTGGTCAGTGCTGAGAAGCACCCCGATGCGGATCGCTTGCGCGTGTGTCAGGTCAACACGGA
>JALZUL010000003.1 GCA_023301665.1 Ascidiaceihabitans sp. | reverse complement strand
AAGGGTGCAAGGATTCTATGGATTGAAACATTCAAATCCTGCCAAACGCGGGGAAAAAATAACCGTTCTTTTCATTCGTGACACAATTCTGCCCAAAAAGAATCGCTTTTTCGCCAACATAAACCTGCCGAGCCTTCAAAAGCAGATTCGCTCAGCCCAGTTTCTGGTCACGAAAGCCCACCACTGTCGATAAAGTTCATTTGGTGCGCTTCAATCATTAACGAAACTCGTGGCACTCCCGTCATCCCGGTTTCTTGTCGTTCTTACCCAACAGTGAGCTTGCACTTTTGACACCCCTCTACCAAAGGCGGGCCAATGACACATGCTTGACCACATGATCCAAGCAAGGCATCACAGCCCCATGTTGATATTCAAAATTTTCCGCGCCCAAGAATGGGCAGATTTGCAAACCAACGGGAAAACCCAAGGCGCACCGATTGATGTCGCTGATGGCTATGTCCATTTTTCGACCGCCGAGCAGGCTCAAGAAACGGCTGACAAGCACTTCGCGGGCCAAGACGGTCTGTTTTTACTTGCTGTCCAAGCAGAGCCACTGGGTGATGACCTAAAGTGGGAAGTGTCCCGCAACGACGCGCTTTTCCCACATCTTTATCGTGACCTAAAACTTAGCGATGTCGCTTGGGCAAAACCTCTGCCTTTGGTCGCAGGTAAACATCAATTTCCCGAAGGTCTGAAATGAGCGACACTTTTATTGATCCCACCCAAGAACAATTTGAAGCGTTCAAAGGGTTGGCACGCGACACACCTATCCAAATGCTCAACCTCGTGCGGTTTCGCGAGATCGCAGTATATCCCAAAGATCATCAACTGGCAGGCAAAGCACTATCTGGTCTTGATGCCTACAAAAACTACGGTAGAGAAACTGGTCCGCTTCTAAAAAAGGCTGGTGGTCGCATCATCTGGCGTGGCGGCTTTGAAGCCACCTTAATAGGTCCCACAGACGAGGCATGGCATGCGGTTTTTATAGGTGAATACCCTAGCGCAGACGCTTTCTTTTCGATGATCACAAGCCCAGAATACCAAAAAGCCGTAGTCCATCGCAAAGCAGCCGTTTTGACTTCGCGTTTGACCCGATGTGCCCCAATCGACCAAGGAACAACTTTCGGATGAAACAAGTAATGGAGCAATTGGGTTTAAAAGCCCTATTACAGATTAATCCGGAAACGGCCCATGGCTTGGCTGTGACCGCGTTGAAAGTGGGTCTTGCACCTACTCCCGGGCCCGTCACGTCTGGACGCCTTCAAACCCAGATCGCGGGTTTAGACATACCAAACCCAGTCGGCTTGGCTGCGGGTTTTGATAAAAACGCCGAAGTCGTAGCGCCGCTTTCAAACGCGGGCTTTGGCTTTATCGAAGTTGGTGCCGCGACCCCCATTGCTCAACCCGGCAATCCCAAACCTCGTCTTTTTCGCTTGCGCGAAGACCATGCTGCGATCAACCGCTTTGGCTTTAACAACCAAGGGGCCGAAGCCATTTCGGCCCGTTTGGCTGCGCGCAACAAGACGACAGGCATTCCAGTGGGCTTAAACTTAGGCGCAAACAAGACAAGCTCTGATCGCGCGGCTGACTTTGCTCAAGTTATGAAGCTAGCGGGACCACATGTAGATTTCGCAACTGTAAATGTCTCGTCTCCCAATACTGAAAAACTACGCGACCTACAGGGCCCTATGGCGTTAGCCGCTCTGTTAGACGGTGTGATGCAAGTGCGCGGCAAGACGCCCGTGTTCTTGAAAATCGCACCCGATTTAACGGATCAGGATTTGGCGGACATTGCCAAAGTGGCAACTGACGCACGCGTGGCAGCCATCATAACAACCAATACGACTTTGGACCGCACAGGCTTAAAGAGCCAACACCGCGACGAAATGGGTGGCCTATCAGGCGCGCCGTTGTTTGATAAATCCACACGTGTTTTGGCCAAATTGAGCGCGTTGACAAGTATTCCACTTATTGGCGTTGGCGGAATCCGCTCTGCCGAACAAGCTTATGCGAAAATCCGCGCGGGGGCATCCGCTGTGCAACTTTACACCGCCTTGGTTTATGGCGGCCTCTCTCTGGCGGCAAAGATTGCGCGTGATTTGGATGTATTGCTAGCTCAAGATGGTTTTGCAAACGTCCAAGATGCTGTCGGCACCGACAAGGCGCGTTGGCTCTAAAGCTCAGCTTTACCCGCTTTTAATGCGGCTCTTTCCAGTGCGGGGTAGCGCAAGCTTAAAGTGACGCCCCGCGCCAAGAACGAGATCAAAAGCGCGGCCCAAAGCCCGTGATTGCCCCACAACGGCATCAGGATAGCGACCGCGATCCAGTAGACCCCAAAGCTCACAACCATCATATTGCGCATATCACGCGATTGCGTCGCTCCAATGAAAATACCATCCATCATCCAAGCAACGCAGCCAATCAACGGTGCGGCGACCATCCAAGGCAAATAGGTGCGTGCGACGCCTTGTACGGCTGGCGCCTTTGCCATCACGTCAATGAGCCATGGCCCAACAAAGGCAAAAGCAATCGCAGTAACGACACATACCGTCGCCCCCCAAAAGCCAGTCATCAGTGCAGAGCGCCGGACCCGTGACGGATCACCACGCCCCATCGCACGTGCAATGAGGGTTTCCGCCGCAAAGGCAAACCCGTCCATCGCATAAGCCGTGATATACATGAATTGCATCAGGACTTCATTGGCAGCCAAAGTCACATCGCCAAACCGTGTCCCCATGAAAACAAACGATGAGAAGATGACCATCAACAACGCTGAACGGATCAATATATCGCTGTTCAAAAGGGCCATGCGGATCAACTTTGCCCGATCGAAAACTTGGCTCCATTTCCGCCAATCTGGATGCTTGAACGCGTTACGACAGAAATAGAACCCCAGACCAGCGCCCAGTATCTCTGCAATCACTGTCCCAAGGGCCACACCCTGAACGCCCATATCAAGCCAAAGAACAAAGATGACGCTCAGCAAAATATTCACACTGTTCATCACCAGCTGCACCCAGAATACCCCAGATGTACGTTCCATCGCGACCAGCCATCCCGTCAGCGCATAAATTGCAATGGCGGCTGGGGCTGTCCAAATGCGGATAGCTAGGTAGCTGCGCGTGAGGTTCTCAACCTCCGGCGAAGCATCAGACATCGCGAGCGCCGCAGTGAACACAAGAGATTGCAAGACGATCAACGCAACCCCTGCCCCCGCTGCAATCAGCAATGCCCGTGTCAAAATCAGTGAAACCTCAGCTGTGTCCCCAGCCCCGGCTGCCTGCCCCACAAGCCCGACGGTTCCCATGCGTAGAAAACCGAAGATCCAAAAGACAGTGGTCAGAATTATCGCACCAAGACCAACCGCACCGATCGGGGCTGCCTCTCCCAGCTGTCCGACCACACCCAGATCTACAGCCCCTAGAATAGGAACAGTCGCATTTGACAGCACCAAAGGCACAGCCAATTTGAGGACCCGCTTGTGTGTAATCGCTTGAGGGTCGGTTGTTTCCATCTAGGTTAAGACCGTGCTGGCGGCATAAGGAAATGCCCGGTGGCTTGCGCAATCAGCTTGGCACGATTGTCTTGCCAAGCTTCAACATGCACCGAGGCATAGCGCCGTCCCGCACGTGTGATCCGTGCGCGAGCGTAAGCATCACGCGGCAACCCTGACCGTAAGTAGTCTACAGTAAAGTCGATTGTTTTTGGTATCTTCGGAAGGGCCTCGCGATCCGCCAGCTCTCCGCTTTCCAAATCATCCCATAACGTCGCCCAACTGAGACTTATCACAGAGGTGATTTCGAGGAACGCGGCTGTTGCCCCACCGTGGATCGCTGGGAGCAGCGGATTACCGATCAGCTTTGGACTGAATGGAAGCACACCCGTTAGCTCGTCTCCGCGTCGATCAAAGGTAACCCCAAGATATTGAATATAGGGCACGCGTCCAACCAAGGCCGCCAAAGCCGCATCGCGACGCTGCTTAATCACTTGTACCGGTTCTGGTGGCTTCCTCATGTGCGCTTTCCTTCAACCGTAAACGTAGCTGTCGCCATAGCAACTGGGTTTTGCGTATCGTCATCAACCGCGGTTGCACGAACAAAGGCAACCGATCTGGTCATATGGTAACAAGTCGCTGTTGTCGAAAGCGTCTGACCCGGCGTCGCCGCACGCATGTAATCAACCCGCAAATCTATTGTCGCAGTTCCCCCGGGGTTTGAAGGATGAGACATCACAGCCGCACCACAGCAACTGTCCATCAACGCAGCAACCGCCCCGCCATGAATAACCCCTGTGTCCGGATCCCCAATCAGTCTCTCGTCATATGGCATTGTGATCGTTGCCTCGCCATTCTCGATCGAGACAAGCTCCATCCCCAAATCAGCCGCATGAGGAATCGCTGCCATAAATTGCTTGGCTATCTTGATTTGATCTGACACATCCACCACCCTTCATTTCCAAACCTTTTGAACAGTCTGCCATGAAAAGCGCAATAGCACCCGTTGCGCTTCTTTGGGACCAAGCATAACGTGACCACAGGGAGAACACGATGACGGACGACAGACTTACGTTTAAAGAAATGTGTGCTGCATTTGATGTGACACCGAGAACTCTACGCTATTACGAATATATTGAGCTGCTCAAACCTGACCGCGAGGGACGCTCACGGTTTTACACTGCCCGTGAACGTGCACGGATGAAGCTCATCATGCGTGGCCGCAAGTTTGGGTTTCAACTGGAAGAAATTCGGCAATGGCTTTTGATCTACGAGAAAGAAGGCACCACATCGCAAATGGAAGCTTGGATCGAAATGGCTGATCGACAACTCAAAGAATTGGCCGAGCAACGTATCCAACTTGAAGAAGCCTTGAGCGAACTTCGAACTTTACGCGAAGATGTTGCAGTCGAGCTGAAAAAAAATCAAAGCTGAGTCCCAACGAGATGCTGATTGTGGGCGTCTCGTTGGTAAATTCCTAACGAATCGCTATCCCACTTCACCTAAAAAAGCAAAGCCCCCACTCATGGCTGCATTTTAAGTGGTGTTTTTTACTTTTTTGACAAAAATTTCCATGTTTTCCCCTCCATCCACACTTTTGATCGTCCTTCCAACAAGTTGACGTAAGGAAACTTTAGGTAAGCCCAAAAGATGACGTGACGTCTCGCTTACGTCAACTTTGGGCACTATTGTATAAATGTGGAAAGCACCCCTACTGGGTCTCGTACCAACTATGATGCGAGTTGAGATAATGACAGAACAAACCAAAACTATTCGCGAGATGTGCGATATTTATGATGTGACACCACGCACGTTACGCTTCTACGAAGCGAAAGAATTGCTGTTCCCAATACGCGAAGGGCAAAAGCGTTTGTTTACCAAACGTGATGGCGCGCGACTGAAACTGATCCTTCTAGGTAAGCGCTTTGGCTTTAGCTTGGAAGAAATTCGGCAACTTTTGGACCTGTACCATGTGGGCGACCAGCGCAAAACACAGTTGGCGCGTGCATATGACATAGCCAATGAACGACTTGCTGATATGGTCCGCCAACGCGACACCCTGACGGAAGCAATCGAAGACCTAAAACAACAAATGCGTTGGGGCGAAAAGATGATCGCTTCCATCAACGCCTCGACATCGCCTGCAAAGTAGCCGGCGTTTCATAAACACGACGATCAAAACGGAGAGATTTATGCCACGTTACACAGCACCGACGAAAGACATGCAGTTCGTTCTTCATGACCTATTGAAAGTATCTGAAAGCAATATCCCTGGATATGACGAGCTTGAAGCTGACTTTACATCGGCTGTGCTGGAAGAGGCTGGCAAATTGACCTCTGAAGTTCTCGCGCCCTTGAACGCTGTTGGCGACCAAGAAGGCTGTCGTCTGGAAAACGGCGTTGTGTACACGCCGACGGGCTTCAAAGAAGCCTTTGACCAAGTCAAAGAAGGCGGCTGGACGGGTCTGGATATGCCGGAACAATACGGTGGGCAGAACATGCCAGCGGTTATTGGTTCTGCGGTTGGTGAATTGTTCTCTGGCGCGAACCAAGCCTTCACAATGTATCAAGGTCTGACACACGGTGCAGCTTCTGCGATTTTGGCACACGGCACAGACGAGCAAAAAGACAAATTCTTGCCCAACATGGTGTCATGCGAATGGACCGGCACGATGAACCTGACAGAGCCACACTGTGGTACCGATTTGGGTTTGATGCGCAGCAAGGCCGAGCCACAAGCGGATGGCAGTTACAAGATCACAGGTCAAAAGATTTTCATCTCTTCTGGTGAGCACGACATGGCCGATAACATCATCCACTTGGTTCTGGCCAAGATTACTGATGGCCCTGAAGGCATCAAAGGCGTGTCATTGTTTATCGTTCCTAAGTTCATCGTAAATGACGATGGCTCTTTGGGTGAGCGCAACGGCGCGACCGTTGGCAGCATCGAAGAGAAAATGGGCATCCATGGCAACTCAACCTGCGTGATGAACTATGACGACGCAACTGGCTACCTGCTTGGCGACAAGCACAAGGGCATGCGCGCCATGTTCACCATGATGAACGAAGCCCGATTGGGTGTCGGCATGCAGGGCTTGTCCCAAGCCGAGGCCGCGTACCAAAACGCTTTGGATTACGCCAAGGATCGTTTGCAAGGTCGCGATGTGACTGGTGCGAAAAATCCAGACGGTCCTGCCGATCCGTTGATCGTGCACCCAGATATCCGTCGCTCATTGATGGAACAAAAGTCATTCGTCGAGGGTGGCCGCGCCTTTATTTTGTGGGCCGCTACAATGATCGATGCGGCACACCGGTCCGAAGACAAAGATGCTGATGGTTTAGTCTCATTGCTGACCCCAGTGATCAAAGGTTTCTTGACCGACGTTGGCTATGACATGACTGTTAAGGCCCAGCAGGTTTACGGTGGCCACGGTTATATCGAAGAATGGGGCATGTCCCAATTTACCCGCGATGCCCGTATCGCGATGATTTATGAAGGTGCCAACGGCGTTCAAGCGCTGGACTTGGTTGGGCGCAAGCTCGCACAAGATGGCGGCAAACATGTGATGGCGTTCTTTGAGATGGTAAAAACCTTTATCAAAGAAAACGCGGGCCAGGATGAAGCCTATGACAAGGACTTCCTTGACCCCTTGAAAGCTGCCTCCAAAGACCTTCAAGCCGCAGGCATGTATTTCATGCAAAACGGCATGAGCAATCCAAACAACGCACTTTCGGGTTCTAACGACTTTATGCACATGTTTGGCCACGTTTGCCTTGGCTTGATGTGGGCGCGTATGGGCAAGGTTTCGACAGAAATTTTGGCCACGGGGTCAGATGATCCAGCGTTCTACGAAACAAAGCTTGCAACTGGTCGCTTCTACATGGCACGTCAATTGCCCGCGACATCACTGCATCTGGCACGGATCCAGACCGGTGGTGATACGGTTATGGCGCTGGACGCTGCAAACTTCTAAGCTGCGCCTATAAATTAA
>JALZUL010000002.1 GCA_023301665.1 Ascidiaceihabitans sp. | reverse complement strand
CTTTACCATGCACAACGCCATTAATAGACGCTCAACCGGGACAAAACTGTCACCCGCCTTTTTAGCAATGGCTTCGGCCTCCGCCAAAACCTTTCCAGTCGCGGCGTCCATATAAACCTGCGCAGCATCCCCTGTCACTTTGGGCAGCTTGGCCAACGCCACATCAACAGATTGCGCCACAACAGCAGGCTGACCACCCGCCGCTGAAATCAGATTGCTCGCAAGCCCCTGATCGTCATCCATCAATGCCTTTAAAATATGCTCCGGTGTCAGCCGCTGATGGCTTTCACGTGTCGCAATTGTTTGTGCCGCTTGGATAAAACCGCGCGAGCGTTCTGTGAACTTCGTTAAGTCCATAGCCTATCTCCTTTTCAAAGCGCCTTGTTCCATCGCACCCGCCAGGCAGCATACGACATCTTCAGGCCTCGCCCCATATTTGGGAAGTCAGCGCGCCCCCTTCAAGGGGAAACCTCTTAATCATTGCTGAGAGAAAATTGCGATTTTTCCCCCTCAATCTTGCCCTACAGGGAGAGTAATATGAAATCAGTTTTTAAAAGGTTCTCGTCGTGTATGTTTCCGAAGTTCAGTTTTGGGATGTTAAAGAAGCTTCCGCTTTGTGCGTCTTTATAACGGACAAGGGAATTGTATCACTACAGTGTAATAGCCGGCTTTCTAATAAAGCCACTGACGCAGAGCACCGCGCCGCATGGCTAAAGGATGCTCTGCGTCAACAAAACCGCATGCCCGAATTTCGCAACAGCCAAGACATCATCGAGATTGACCCAGAGGCATTAAGTTTCATTGGCGTCACACCCATGTGATTCTTTTGTGATTCTTTTCCCCTTAAATTCGACGGAGACCATACCCACCTTCGTATTACAAAGAGCAAAAGGAACAAGCAGAGGTATCCCAGATGCAAAACCAAGCAGTGAAACTGAACAACGTAATCTACAACGCCGCCAACCAGTGCTTTGAGGCACTCGCGACAGTTTATGCCGGTACATCTTCACGCAGCTTTGCCTGCGCAATTAACGCTCCTATCGATATGTCATTTGCCGATGCGGCACGTGGGCTTAGTACCCAAGCCCGTCGTAAATTCCAGGGCGTCAATGGCCTGTCCTCCACCCATCCTGAAAACACCGCTTCACCGCAGGTTCGTGCCGGTCGCACCTCCCCGCGCAAAGTGATGGATGCGTTTGAGATGCTGCGTAACCTCGCCGCCTAAGATTTAGAGATTGCAACCTTCTGCCGGCCGCACTTCATGTCCCTTGCGGTTATAGGTTGCTCTGCACAGACACGTTGCCTGCCTGCTAGCGTCTGTGACACTGCCCGGCTGCCTCGCGGCATGCCGGGCTTTTTTATGTGATTTTTAGCCTGCTCGAATGGACTTGCTCCACCAGATCGTTTAGGCACCGGATCGTTTACACAAATTATGGGGACGATGATGGCAGACGATAGATTGATCGTGGCACTAGATGTGCCAAACGCACACGCAGCTTTGGAAATGACCCAGCAAATTGGCGAGGCTGTCAATTTTTACAAGATCGGCCTTGGGATGCTCACCACCGGCGGGCTGGCTCTTGCAAACGAACTTATCCACGAGCACGGCAAGCGTATCTTCTTGGATATGAAGCTGTTCGATATCGGCGCAACAGTCGAAGCTGCAGTGCGCGGTCTTGCGCAATTTGACCTCGACTTCTTGACCGTACACGGCGACCCCCACGTCGTCGATGCAGCCAAACAGGGCGCAGCAGGCAGCAACCTTAAAATCTTTGGCGTTACCATCCTGACTTCGCTGGATCGCAATGACCTCGACAATTGCTTGATCCAACAAGGCGATATCAAAGACTTAGTCATCACGCGCGCTGCAAAAGCGTTTGAAGCTGGCGCAGATGGCGTCATTGCATCCCCACAAGAAGCCGCCCTAATCCGCGCCCTTCCCCAAGCCAAAGACCGCTTAATCGTGACCCCGGGCGTGCGCCCAGTCGGTGCTGCACTTGGTGATCAAAAACGCGTTGCAACACCCCATGATGCAATCAAAGACGGCGCTGACCACATCGTTGTCGGGCGCCCCGTTTGGACAGCCAAAGACCCATCGCAAGCCGCAAGCCAAATCATCGCAAGCCTGCCCTAAAATCAAATTGTTGTACGCAAGACACAGTTAGACACCCCATATAGTAGGGCATGGAATTCCACACTTTGAGAATTCCCCCCAAGGTGGTAGCGTTAATTAGAGGTGATACTCCCCGACGAACCCTTCTTCCTGAGGTTCGTCAACTCCCCCCGCTCACTTTGCGGGGGGCCTTTCGAAAAGGTCACCTGCAAACCCTGCCAAATAAAGCCCTAAGCGATCTGCAAACCGGCCAATATTATTCGGGGCCTCAAAATACTCTTTGGGCGTCATCAATCGCCACATTTGCCCCTCGTCCCCCAATTCGATTTCACCCTCAAGTGTCACAGGCAGATGGGCCACAAAAAACCATTTATCCCCAGAGGGATGATCAAAACGTTTCCCCCACACCACCTCATCAGGATCAATCTGCACACCCAACTCTTCATGCGTTTCACGCAACGCGCAGTGCAATGGGGTTTCTCCGTCTTCACGCCCGCCACCAGGCATATCCCAATGATTGGGCCAAGGGATTTCAGGATTGTCATCCCGCAAAATCACAGCCAAAGCGTCGCCCACAAACAGCGCCAACTTAGCTCCATGAAAATCAACACCGCTATTTTGCATGTTCATTAGCAATTCCCCGCGATAAACTCAGATAAACCTAATCAGATTAAAAACCGAATGCCTGCACTATGTCGAGACTGCTTAAATCAATTTAAAGGCGGGCGTCGCTGCCCCGCCTGCGCCAGCCCGCGTGTGCTCAATCACGATGAACTTTATGACCTCACAATTGCCCATATGGATTGTGATGCCTTCTACGCCTCCGTCGAAAAACGCGACGACCCAAGCCTAATCGACAAACCCTTAATAATTGGTGGCGGGCGACGCGGTGTTGTCTCAACCGCGTGCTATGTCGCGCGCATTCGTGGGGTCCGCTCCGCAATGCCGATGTTTCAAGCACTCAAACTGTGTCCCGACGCCGTCATCATCAAACCAAGAATGAGTGTCTACACCGAAGCCTCCCGCGCGATCCGCGACATGATGGAGGAACTAACACCCGCCATCGAACCCCTTTCACTAGACGAAGCTTTCCTAGACCTAAGCGGCACTACAAAACTTCACGGCGCACCACCCGCGGTCATGCTCGCCAGATTAATCAAACGCATGCGCGATGAACTTGGGCTAAGCGGATCCATCGGACTAAGCCACAACAAATTCCTAGCCAAGGTCGCCTCGGATTTAGACAAACCACGTGGCTTTTCAGTCATCGGCAAAGCCGAAACCAATGATTTCTTAAAAGACAAACCCGTCAAAATGATCTGGGGCGTTGGGCAAGTCGCTCAAGCCTCCCTCGAAAAAGCTGGCATCCGAACATTCTCAGACCTATTGCGCTGGGAACGTGACGATCTCATCGTCCGCTTTGGCGGCATGGGCGATCGGCTTTGGCACCTTGCACGCGGCCAAGACAAACGTCGCGTCTCTGCCCATGAACCAATCAAATCAATCTCAAAAGAAACCACCTTTAACGAGGACACCTCAAACCCCGAGATCCTAGACGGGCACATTTGGCGGTTGGCCGAACAGGTTTCAGACCGAGCGAAAGCCAGATCACTGGCAGGACGTGTCGTCACTCTAAAACTCAAACGCGCAGATCACAGCACCCTGACGCGACGATTGGCTTTGCGCGACGCGACCCAAATGACGGATATGGTCTACCGCACCGCCAAAGGCCTCTTTGACCAGCTCGGTGACGAAGGGCCATATCGCCTCATCGGGTGCGGATTGTCCCACCTCATCGATGCAAGCGGCGCTGACTTATCTGGTGATTTGCTCGATCCCGACGCCTCGAAACGCAGTGCAGCCGAGCGCGCTACCGATAAAATTCGCGAGCGGTTCGGGGCCGATGCAATTCGCAAAGGCCGCGCACTGCGCTAAACTTACAAGACGCCAGTGCGGTAAAGGTTGATGCGCAATCCGCCATTAGACACTGACGGCAAAGGCTCTAGGAATTTCAAACCCGTTGTCTTGGCCAAGGACGGCTCACTGGTCACCATCCCAACACGCCAACCCCGAAAACGGGTTTTCAAAACTTGTCCCAAGCCCGCATAAACCGAATACAAAATCTTCTTGTTGCCAATGCGCGCGCCGTAAGGCGGGTTGATCATCACCAGACCCTTTGGTCCTTCAGGCGGTGTCGCGTCAGACAATGGATGCACATCAAACCCTGCAATCGCGTCAACACCGGCACGTTCCGCATTAGCGGTACTCATCCGCACAGCGCCCGCATCACGGTCTGATCCGTAGAACCGAAAATCCGTTTCACGCGCCGTTTGGGCCGCCTTCATCGCGTCCCATGCGCTGGGATCAAAATTGTTAAACTGCTCAAATCCGAAATGGCGCGAACGCCCAGGGCAAAGCCCCATCGCAATCTCAGCCGCTTCCAACACAAACGTGCCAGACCCACACATCATATCGACAACTGGCTCAGACCCATCATAGTCGCATTGACGCAAGAACATTGCTGCCAAGGTTTCGCGCATCGGGGCCTTGTTCACCGCAACCTTATGACCACGTTTGTGCAACAATTCACCCGATGTATCGACGCTGATCGTGCACAGATCGTCCTCAATCCGCACCATGATTTTCAGCTCAGCTTCTTTTGATACAACTGCGCCAAGC
>JALZUL010000001.1 GCA_023301665.1 Ascidiaceihabitans sp. | reverse complement strand
ACGGCAGGCCACCTGATCGACGGTTTTGGCACACGCAGTCGGGCTTATGTACAAGTCCAAAACGGTTGCGATCACCGTTGCACGTTTTGCATCATCCCGTACGGTCGCGGAAACTCCCGCTCTGTACCTGCCGGCGTCGTTGTCGATCAGATCAAACGCTTGGTCGACAAAGGTTTCAATGAGGTGGTGCTTACAGGTGTCGATCTGACCAGCTGGGGTGCTGATCTACCTGCCGAACCTAAACTTGGCGATCTTGTCATGCGCATTTTACGCCTTGTGCCAGACCTGCCCCGCCTACGGATCAGCTCAATCGACAGCATTGAAGTCGATGAAAACCTTATGCAAGCAATCGCGACCGAAAATCGTTTGATGCCTCATCTACATTTATCGCTTCAGCACGGCGACGATATGATCCTAAAACGGATGAAGCGCCGGCATTTACGTGACGATGCGATTCGCTTTGCTCAAGAGGCCAAGCAACTTCGGCCGGACATGACATTCGGCGCTGACATCATCGCTGGCTTCCCGACTGAAACCGAAGAGATGTTTGCGAACTCCTTAGAGCTTGTGTCTGAGTGCGATTTAACCTGGCTTCACGTCTTTCCATATTCGCCGCGCCCTGGCACGCCAGCGGCCCGCATGCCGCAAGTGAACGGCAAGGCGATCAAGCAACGCGCGGCGGCGCTGCGTGCAGCGGGCGAACGCCAAGTTGAACAACATTTACAGGCGCAAATTGGCAAGACTCATCATATCCTGATGGAAAACCCAAACATGGGGCGAACGGAACAATTTACCGAAGTTTTATTCGATGCAGCCCAGCAGGAAGGCCAAATAGTCACAACATCAATTCTTGGCGTTAAAGAAAACCAGTTGCTCGCCTAAAATTTCTAAGTTTCACAAATGTAGAAAGGCTCGCATCGTTTCCGATGCGAGCCTTTTGAATTTCTAACCGACGAAAAGGTTAGTGTTTCTTTTTCTTATGCGGCGCCCACAGACGTTTGTTGGTCAAGTACAGAAGTACAGACAGCAACGTCAGGATCAAAACACCAACAAAACCGGCTTGCTTACGCGCTTGAAGCTTTGGCTCAGCAGCCCACATCAAAAACGCTGCAACATCTTCAGCTGCATGTTCTAGATCGGCAGAGTGACCATCGGCAAATTCAACATCATCGCCGTACAATGGTTGCCCCATAGCAATCCAGCTGCCCGGATATTTATGGTGACCATCTTCATCGATACACTCAGCAGGATAGCCGCCGGTTGTAAAGTAGACGTTGTACGAACCTTCCATATCATCTGGCGCGCAAGACGGTGGGTCTTGGTAACCTTGCATAAGCGCTGCGATATATTCCGCGCCGCCTGTGCCTTTTAGGAATTGGTTGATACCAAGACCGTAAGGACCGTGGAACGCGGCACGTGATTTCGCCATCAAAGACAAATCAGGTGCGCCAGCCGAGTTGTTGATCGGGAAGTTGTCCGTAGAGATAAGTGGACGATATTCCTCCGTTTCAAGATCAAACAGCTTTGGGTTCGCAAGTTCATCGTTAACGAGGAACTCACCTGCGTAAGCGCGCACTTGGTCTTCTGGGAGGTGTGGACCACCTTCGTCAGCCAAAGTACGGATTGGCACATATTTCAAACCGTGGCAGGCCGCGCAAATCTCAGTGTAGATTTGCAAACCGCGCTGAAGCTGGTTTTGATCATAGGTGCCAAACGGACCATCAAACGAGAAATCAATATTCTCGATGTGAGCGCCTTCGCCAGCTGCCATAGCGCCTGTTGCAAGCGATAACGCTGCAACAGTGCTGATTGCGAGTTTCTTAAACATACGCATTTCCTCTTATTCCGCTGGCTGTTTGTCGGTGTCGCCACCGTAGTGCGCGGCAAAGTCTTCTTCGATGGATGCAGGTTGTGCGTCCGGCTTTTCGATAACACCCAACAATGGAAGGATGACCAAGAAGTAGGCGAACCAATATGCAGACGCGATCAACGAAAAGCTCGCAAACGGTTCTTCTGCAGGCATAGCACCCAGCCACATCAGGGCAAAGAAATCGATAACCAGTAGCGCAAACCACCATTTGAACATCGGACGGTAGCGACCGGAACGAACAGATGATGTGTCGAGCCATGGAACCAAAGCCATCACAGCAATCGCGCCAAACATCGCCAGAACACCAAAGAATTTCGCGTCGATGATGCCGCCAGTCACGAAGGAAGCAATTTGAACAACCCATACTTCAGAAGTGAAGGCACGCAAGATCGCGTAGAACGGCAAGAAGTACCATTCAGGAACGATGTGTGCAGGCGTCGCCAAAGCATTTGCTTCGATGTAGTTGTCAGGGTGACCCAAATAGTTTGGCATGAAGCCAACAACCGCGAAGAACACAGCCAAAATAACCGCCAATGCGAACAAGTCTTTGATCACAAAGTATGGCCAGAATGGAAGCGTGTCTTTCTTCGCTTCTTCTTTAGAACCACGACGCACTTCAACACCCGTTGGGTTGTTGTTGCCTGTCGTGTGGAACGCCCAAATGTGAACGATCACAAGACCTGCGATCACGAACGGTAGCAGATAGTGCAAGCTGAAGAAGCGGTTCAATGTTGCGTTGTCAACGGCAGGGCCGCCCAAAAGCAACGTCTGGATCGCTTCACCAACAAACGGAACCGCGCCGAATAGGCCAGTAATAACCGTCGCACCCCAGAATGACATCTGACCCCATGGCAATACATAGCCCATAAAGCCTGTCGCCATCATCAGAAGATAGATCAGCATGCCGATGATCCATGTGATCTCACGTGGTGCCTTGTATGAACCATAGTAAAGACCACGGAAAATGTGGGCATAAACTGCGACAAAGAACAAAGACGCGCCATTGGCGTGCATGTAACGCAGCATATAACCGCCGTTCACGTCACGCATGATGTGCTCAACAGATGCGAATGCATTGTCAACGTGCGGTGTGTAGTGCATCGCCAAAACGATACCTGTAACGATTTGCAGCGCCAGACAGAACGTCAGAACGATGCCCCAGATCCACATCCAGTTCAGGTTCTTTGGTGTTGGGATCATCAATGTATCGTAAAGCAAACCAACAACTGGCAGGCGGCTATGCAGCCACTTCTCGCCGTTTGATTTCGGTTCGTAATGATCGTGAGGAATTCCACTCATTGCGTCTCTCCCTTAACCGAGTTTGATCGTGGAGGCGTCCACGAAGACGGCCGGTGGAACCGGCAAGTTTTCAGGTGCTGGGCCCTTACGAATACGGCCAGCCGTATCGTAGTGGGAACCGTGGCATGGGCAGAACCAGCCGCCAAAGTCGCCAGCGTCGCCCAAAGGCACACAACCAAGGTGCGTACAAACGCCCATCATGACCAACCATTCGCCATCTTCAGACAAAGAGCGGTTGGCGTCTGACGCATCAGCTGCGCCAATGTTAGCGTTGCGCGCATCGGCATCCGGCAATTCTGCTAATTCGACAGCATTTGCTTCTGCAATCTCTTCTTCCGTGCGACGACGGATGAACACTGGTTTACCCAACCATTTAACGGTCAATTGCGAACCCGGTTCTAGATCTCCAACGGAGACAAAAATCGATGCAAGCGCGCGAACGTCGGCGGAAGGGTTCATCTGATTGACCAAAGGCCAAATGGCTGCACCTGCTGCTACTGCACCGGTGCCTGCTGTGGCGTAGTACAGGAAGTCCCGGCGGGTGCCTGCGTGTTCATCTGAATCTGACACGTGGGTTTCTCCAATTCATTCGACCCATACGGGCCATTAGATACATTGGGCCCGTCATAAACGGTCCCTTGCTGGGCGCTGTGTAACGCTCGAGTTCGAGTGCGTCTAGACACATCAGTGACGCATCTGGTCGCAGTTACGTATTCTGATGCAGAAAAGACCTTTAACACAGGCATTTCCAGTCACAACTTGGTAACTTTTAGACTGAAACCACCAATTCCCACGCGAAATACACGAATCAAGAATTTGATTTCATTGAGTAGGCGGTGCCGATTTTAGCAGTGACTCTCGCTGCTGGAACACCTCATACCAAGCTGCCAACGTATCGTGACCCTTGCGCCATCCGCGCGCATCGTGACGCAAATCAAGATAACCCAAAGCACAAGCAACCGCGATCTGCCCCATATCCAATGGCCCATTCAAATGGCTCATCCAACGCGTATTAAGTGCCGAACATGCTCCGATTATTTTGGACCATTGCGCATCAGTCCAACCATCCCATTGCTTTTCAGAGGGCCGTACACGACCTTCATAAGTGATCGAAACAGCGCAATCTAAAATACCATCCGCTGTCGCCTCAAGCGTCAGCACATCCCACTTTCCGAGACCAACTGGGTAAAGCTTGCCACCAGCACGGGCATCCAAGAACGCACAAATTACACGGCTGTCATACAAGGTCGGCCCATCAATACGTTCCAAAGCCGGAATTTTGGACAAAGGATTTTTAGCCGCCAATCCGTCCATTGGTTGTGTCGGTGTCGTCGCAACCTGTACAATTTCCACATCATCCTGTTGCCCCGTCTCGTGCAGCAAAGCCACAACTTTTCGGGCGTAGGGTGACATCGGACTATAATAGAGTTTCACGGCGATCTCCTTGAACGTTTCTTGCGCGACTATTCACCTCTTTCAATAAACGCGCAATCCCACAGCTATTTCGCGCCTCGCATCAGCGCAGCCATCACCGCCAGGTCAGTGCCAACCCCATAGGCCTCCACACCATCCGCCGCCTTCACTCTCACGTCATCAGGCTTATTTTGGCTAAGCTTCCAAGTCCCATCGACTGCCTCAACATCCATTCGGCAATGGCACAATCTGACGCATCATTTTATCCAAGACATCTGGTGTCATTTTCCCAGTCTTCCAAGGGGGTTTTGGCAAAAGCTGTTCTTCAAAGAAACTCGACTGGTGGTCGAGCAAAGCCCGAAGCTCGTCCTGAGGACGCAACTCTAACGGCCCAATCAAATGCACTGAAACGTAGTTCCAAGTCGGTACTTGATCTTCGACCCCATACCAATCTGGCGAAATATAGCTGTCCCCACCAGAAACAGCGATTTTTGCTTTCAATGGATGCTTCAATCCACGTGCAATTGGGTTGGATCGTACAAGATGCAAATCAACGGCTGTGCCATCTTTGGACAATACAAAGGGAACATGTGAAAGCATCGGCCCGGTATCCCCGTTAACCGCCAAGACGCCAAAGCCGCGTTCGCGCGCAAAACTCAAATTTTTATCGGCATCGGCGTCGTGAAATATCGGATTGGGGTGCATTGGTTAAGTCCTGAATTCTTACGTTTTGATATTGCAGAGGCCTGCGAAAATTGGCAACACTGCAAATATTCTCAGGGCGGGGCGAAATTCCCCACCGGCGGTATGTGGGTTTAATCCACGAGCCCGCGAGCGCCCCGATATTTCGGGGGTCTAGCAGATCTGGTGAGATGCCAGAGCCGACGGTCATAGTCCGGATGAAAGAGAATGTGCGCGCAACGTCCCGATAGGGGCGATGTGATGCATGTAATCGCCTTGGGTGCTGTGTCTGAACCATAAGGAGATAACGATGACACCCACCCTTAACAGCGAAACCCGCTTTGCTTTCGTCAAAGCGCAATGGCACGCCGATATCGTTGATCGCGCGCTAGAGGGTTTTTCGAAAATCATCCCGCTCGAGCAAATCGACGTGATTGATGTGCCCGGTGCCTTTGAGATGCCGTTGATTGCACGTGACCTTGCCCAGACTGGCAAATACGCAGCCGTTATTTGTGCAGCGTTTGTTGTCGATGGCGGAATTTACCGCCACGATTTTGTCGCCTCAGCTGTGGTCGACGGATTGATGCGTGCCGGGTTGGATACAGGTGTTCCAGTCTTATCCGTTTCCCTCACGCCGCATCATTACCAAGAAACGGATCATCACAACGCAATCTACCGCGATCACTTTGTGACCAAAGGCCATGAAGCGGCTCAAGCAGCCCTTAGCATCGTAAAAGCACGCGCTGGGATCTAGCCGAGATATGCTTTCAATGCAGGTGGCGGGTTGTCTAGTAGCTCGCCCGTCGCCTGCGGTGCATGTGCAACCCCATCGGCAACAAAGATAACGCCGTCCGCAAGCCGTCGAGCATCTTCTGGTGCATGGGTCACCATCAAAACACCAGCGCCTGTTTCCTCGGAAACCTGCCCTACCAAGTCAAGCATTTCAGCTCTTAAGGCTGGTCCAAGCGCTGCAAACGGTTCATCAAGAACCATCCATGCTTTTGACTGCACAAGCGCACGCGCCAAGGCAGCGCGGCTTTGCTGCCCGCCAGAAAGGTCCGCAGGTTTGCGTCCACCAAGGTCTCCCAAACCAACACGGTATAATGCAGCAGTTACGCGGTCCAATTCATCTCGTTTCAGACGCAGAACAGGCCGGACACCAAGGCCAACATTTTGAGCAACCGTAAGATGCGGGAATAGATTGTTGTCCTGAAACAACATCGCCATATCGCGCGCATCCGGCGCAGCGTTTGTTATGTCTTGGCCATCGTTAAGAAGACGGCCTTCAATCACATCTATAAACCCACAAAGCGCACCAACGAGTGTCGACTTTCCCGATCCTGACGGGCCAATGATTGCAAGCTTTTTCCCAGTCGGCACATCAAAGTTCGCATTCAATTCAAATGAACCCTGCGCAATCTTTAGGTTATTCAACGATAGCATTGCGTCGCCCCCAGTAATCCATGATCCAAAATAACCCAAAGGCCAAAACCAACAAGATTAAAGCCGCTCCTGCTGCTGCCTCTGTCCGGTAGTTGCCCATCAACCGATACATCTGTAGCGGCAATGTCGCGCGATCAGGATCCCCAAACAATGCGATCACACCCAAGTCCCCGACCGATAAAGCACCAGTTAAACCAGCCGCAAAGCCGATTTGCGGGCGAGAGCGTGGCAAAAGAACCCATACCCAAAAACCAATCGAGGATAGCCCGATTGCGCCGCTCAATCGTCCATAAATGTGCACAGTTTCCCGAAAGCTTGGCACAAGAATACGCAGCGCAAAAGGCAAGGCCATCATCGCGTTCACAAAAACCGTAACAAGTAATGCCCAATCGATTGGGTTAGCAAAAGGGTGGATCAAGATGAACCACCCCGTGCCTATCATCAAAGGAGAAACCGTAAGCCCGATAAGCCCGATAGCCTCAACACTTGCACGTTTTGAGGTGGCGACCCAAGCCGCCATTGGCAACGATAGCCCCAAAAGAATTGCGACAGAGAGCAGAGCCACCCAAAGGGATGTCCAAGCCGTTTTCCAGACAACAAGTGGCATTTGCCCAATTCCGTGCAATCCAGAAATAACAATCGTGAGGATAGGCAAGATCAAGAAAGCCGAGGCCAAAACGATGAAACAAATATCAGGGATCGCTCGCCATCCACCTTTCACATCCCACCTTTGCTGCATACGATCCATCCCGCCCCCAAAGCTCGCTGAGGGAACAAGACGAAACGCCAGTAAAGCTGCAGCGCCTGCGACAACAAGCTGTATCAAGGATAACAACGCAGCTTTTCCGAGGTCGAAATCGAACTTGAAGGCCTGATATATAGCCAATTCAATTGTCGTCGCACGTGGTCCCCCACCTAATGTCAAAGCCACCGCGAAACTGGTGAGACAAATCACAAAAATCAGCGCGAATGCGCCAGGCAGAATCCGCAACAGCAATGGCCCTTCGATAAGACGAAAGACTGTGGCCGGGCCTGCGCTAAGTTGGGCGATCAAACGGTATCGTTCGCTGGGGACACTTTGCCAACCATGAACCAAAAGGCGGGTCGCCAATGGTAAATTGAAAAAGACATGGGCAAGAACCACACCCTGTAATCCGTAGATCGAAACCTCGGCCAATCCTAAGAGATTGAGCAAATCATTTAGAACACCGGATCGCCCGAAAATGGCGATTAACCCCAGCATCGCGACAATGACAGGCAAGATAAAAGGTGCGCCAAGCAACGTGATGAGGAATGAACGCCCCCAAAACCGCCGCCTTGCCAAAGCACGCGCGATAGGGATCGCAAGCACGCAAGACAGCAACGCTGACAGAAAAGATTGTAAAAGTGTAAATTGGATCGCTTGCCACTCAGCGGGCCCAAGACCGCTGATGGCATCGACCCGAAGGCCGATGCCGACAAGCGCAAGCAGGACCGCCACGACAACAATAGATGCCGCGATAGCCCCTGCAACGCCTTTTATTGGCTGAGCGCGGCGCGCCATGTCTCAATGGCTTGTTTTTGAACAGCAGTTGCTTCCGCTTCGGTGTAAAACACTACATTTTCTGGCAAAGGCAATTGTGCCCATTCATCAGGCCACTGATCTTTTGGCAGAGCAGATGGCAAAGACCAGTTGGCTTTTGGTATAGCTGTTTGGAAACCTTCGCTCATGACATATGCCATAAATGCATCAGCCAATTCTGGCTTTTCAGTTGTCGCGATTTTACCCACAGTTTCGACCATCAAGTAGTGACCTTCTGGGAAGATCGCAGCTTTCTTAGTGAAATCCTCTTCGGCGAACATGTGGTATGCTGGTGAGGTTGTGTAGCTAAGAACCATGTCCGCTTCACCGTCCGTAAACATACCGTAGCTAGAAGACCAATCTTTGGTCACGGTCAGAATTTTTGGTGCAAGCTTTGCCCAAACATCAGCTGATTTTTCGCCGTACACCGCATCAACCCAAAGAACCATTGCCAAGCCAGAGAGCGAGGTGCGTGGATCTTGGACAACAATTTTCACATCGTCCGGCAAATCTAACAAAGCATCAAAGCTTGCTGGCGGCGTGTCCATTGTTGTCTCATTATAAATGAAAGCCGTATGGCCATAGTTGAACGGCAAGAACGTGTCGTCAGCCCATTCAACTGGCAATGTCAGCGCGCTGCTGTCTTGACCATGCGGTGCAAATAGACCTGTTTCGCGTGCTTTGGCAGTCACGTCAGAGCTAAGCCCAATCACTACGTCAGCTTTGGTACGCTTACCCTCAAGCAAAAGACGCGGTACGAGATCGCCGGTAGAAAATTGCAAATCGCACTCACAAATTTCTTCGAAACCTGCTTCGATAACAGGGCCCGGGCCCCACTCAGATGTAAAATAGTCTCCCGCGTAAACGGTAAGTACAGGCGTCTCAGCAAAAGCTGAGCTTGCAGTCAAAACGCCCGCTGCAAATGTAGAATACTTCATGGCACTCTCCTTTTGCGGCGATAGGGAAAAGGGGGCTGTTGTGCCGATACCTTCCCTCCGCCGGTGTTAGCCGGTTCAGGTTCAACGGGTCCGCACAATGGCATCTCAGCTAGTTAAAGCCCCCCGAGGTAGGGTTTGGATAGAAGGTCAGCGACGCAACCGCAAGCCAAAACCACTTGAGGGCAAAGGCCGTCACGGATAGATAGCCTTGCAAAGGATGCTGCGTTCAAGCAACGCGCTTAGGATAGAGCTTATGTCATACAACACCTTCGGCCACATGTTCCGCGTTACCACTTGGGGCGAAAGCCATGGTCCTGCGATTGGCGCGACAGTGGATGGGTGCCCTCCTGGCGTGCCTGTCACCCCTGAGATGTTGCAGCACTGGTTAGACATGCGCAAACCCGGCACAGGGAAAAACGTGACCCAGCGCAAAGAGCCAGATGCCGTCAAAATCCTATCAGGTGTATTCGAGGGCGTTACAACCGGCACTCCTATCCAGTTGTTGATCGAAAACACCGACCAACGCAGCAAAGACTACGGAGATATCGTCGAAAAATTCCGCCCCGGTCACGCTGATATCAGTTACTGGACCAAGTACGGCATTCGCGATTACCGTGGTGGCGGGCGTTCTTCTGCACGCGAGACCGCATCACGTGTAGCGGCAGGCGGGATCGCCCGTGAAGCGATCAAGATGCTGGCCCCAGAAATGCAGATCACAGGTTACATGGTTCAGATGGGCGAAAAGCATATCGACCGCTCCAAATTTGACTGGGACGCGATTGATCAAAACCCGTTTTGGGTGCCAAGCGCCGAAGCCGCACAAGAGTGGGATACCTACCTAGATGGTATCCGCAAATCGCAAAATTCCGTTGGTGCAGTCATCGAAGTCACAGCTCGCAACGTACCCGCAGGTCTTGGCGCGCCTGTTTACGCAAAGTTGGACACTGATTTGGCCGCGGCAATGATGTCGATCAATGCCGTTAAGGGCGTTGAAATCGGTGAAGGTATGGCTGCCGCGACGCTAATGGGCACAGAGAATGCTGACGAGATTCGCATGGGTCCTGATGGGCCGGTTTTCTCAGACAATCACGCCGGCGGTATCCTGGGTGGGATCTCTACAGGTCAAGACGTTGTTGTACGCTTTGCAGTAAAGCCTACGTCGTCGATTACGACACCGCGCAGAACGATTACAAAATCTGGCGAAGAAACCGACATCATCACCAAAGGGCGCCACGACCCCTGCGTTGGTATTCGCGCTGTTCCAGTAGGCGAAGCCATGATGGCCTGCATCTTGCTTGACCATATGCTGATGCACCGCGGTCAAGTCGGCGAGAACCAAGGCGTTATTGGCTGATCACCCAATAGCCCCCGCAATATCTACACCCGCCTTTAGCTGTCGAAATAATACAATTGCAATCCCCGCCCAAGAGGCGCACCTAAAGGCATGGATAAGCCGCACACAGAGCACAACCCCGGGCGCGCCACCGCGCTCAAAGTAACCGCCGTTCTTTTGTTCGTCTGTATGGCAGCTATGGTTAAGGAGGCCACAAAAGAGGTCCCTACAGGACAAGCCGTATTCTTTCGGTCCTTTATCCCGATCCCCATAATCATGCTGTGGCTCTTTCGCAGGGGCGAACTGCGCGAGGGACTGACAGCCAACAACCTCATGGGTCATGTTTGGCGCGGGTTATTTGGGTCCAGCGCCATGTTTCTTACCTTTGCTGGGCTTGGCTTGATCGCGCTCCCCGAAGCGACAGCTATCGGATACGCGACGCCCTTATTCACTGTCATACTCGCCGTCGTATTACTTGGTGAGCGCGTAGGTGTTTACCGCTTATCTGCCGTCGCCCTTGGTCTCGCTGGTGTTATGATCGTCATGGCACCACGCTTATCGCTGGACACTCAGGCGATGACGACAGGCGCAGGGCTTGGCGCATTGTTCACTCTCGGGGCGGCAGGCTTGCGAGCTTTTGTACAAATACACGTACGCCGCATGGTCGCGACAGAACATACCGGCGCTATTGTCTTTTATTTCTCGCTCACCGCAACAACCTTGTCACTGCTTTCGATCCCCTTTGGATGGGTTTGGCCTAGCAACTACTCATTGGCTCTGATGCTTGGCGCGGGAACAATCGGAGCCGTCGCGCAGATTTTAGTGACCAGCTCGTACCGCTATGGTGCTGCCTCAATGCTGGCACCATTTGATTATGTCTCGCTGCTTTTCGCGAGCATTATTGGATACTTTATTTTCAGCGAAGCGCCGACCATGAATATGGTTCTTGGTGCTTTGCTGGTTGTCGCAGGTGGAATCGTGATCATCTGGCGCGAACGCACATTGGGAATGGATCGCAGCAAGGACCGCGCAGTGACCGCCCCCAAAGGACAATAAACGTTAATTAACTGGGTACGTGGCAAGCAGACGCTTCAACGACTAGTCCATCGGTGCCAAACCGTAACGTCTCTGCTGCAAGCACATTTCGCTGGTTTCGATAGGTGATCACCATCATGGCATGGCCATACATCACATCTACCACTACGAATGAAAGATCCGGCTGCTTGCTCAATGCAGCACCCCAATAAGCGCGCAATGCAGGCTTACCATAAAGCTCACCGCTCCCCACCAAACGAACCGCTTTTGGAGAGCGAAAAACTACATCCTCACTGTAATGCGCGAGGATGCGATCAAGCGAGTGGGAGTTCCATGCGGCCTCCCACTCAATAGCAAATGAAGCGTAGTCCAAGCTATTCGCGGACAAGCTTTTCGTAGCTTTCCGAAATGTCACGCGTCAGCGCACCAACTTCGAAGTTATAATCGCCAATCTGTCCAACAGGCGTCACTTCAGCAGCAGTACCCGTCAACCAGCACTGTTCGAACCCTTCCAGTTCGTCCGGCATAATTACACGTTCATGCACAGTAACGCCTTTTTCTTTAAGCATCCCGATCACAGTTTGGCGTGTAATGCCGTTCAAAAATGCATCTGCAAGTGGCGTGTGGACCTCGCCGTCCTTTACAAAGAAGATGTTCGCACCAGTCGCTTCCGCAATATAGCCACGGTAATCAAACATCATCGCATCAGAACAGCCTTTGGCTTCAGCTGCATGCTTGGACATCGTCGCAATCATGTAAAGACCAGCGGCTTTTGCTTGCGAAGGTGCCGTTTCAGGTGACGGGCGCTTCCACTTCGCAATATCGAGCTTGGCACCCTTCATCTTAGCGTCACCATAATAGTTGCCCCACTCCCAGCAGGCCACAGCCATATGGACTGGGTTCTTAGCTGATGCGACACCCATATCTTCGCCTGCACCACGCCACGCAACGGCGCGCACATACGCGTCGGTCAAACCATTCGCCTTTAGAGCGGCTTCTTTCGCCGCTTCAATCTCATCAACTGAATACGGAATATCAAAATCGATCAGTTTACCTGAGGTTATAAGGCGCTCTGAATGCTCACGGGACTTAAAAATCTTACCGGAGTAGCAGCGCTCGCCCTCAAAGACAGAAGACGCATAGTGCATAGCATGGGTCAGAATATGGACATTCGCGTCACGCCATTCGACCAGCTGGCCATCCAGCCAAATCTTCCCATCACGATCATCATAACCACCGGCCATTGCGGTAACCTCCATATAATTTATCACAAGTTGCGCAAAAGGATCCAGTGTGGACATAATATTGCGCAAAACGTACAATTGGATAGCGCTTTGAACTTGGAATGTCAACAAGGCTGACTTATACTGTAACAATGTGATAGTGATCAGGAACAATTGATTATGCCCGATGGACGCAACACCTCAGCCCACCATGGTGAGAGCCTTCTTTTCTTAACCGACGAACAATTGCGGCAGGGAATAGAAGCGATGTTCTTTGCATATCGCGGCTTCACAGCTGATCCCGATCGCATACTGGCCGATATGGCCTACGGACGGGCGCACCACCGCGCTATTCACTTTATAAACCGCGCCCCCGGAACAACCGTTAACAATTTGCTCAATATACTTGGCGTGACAAAGCAATCGCTGAATCGTGTGCTGCGGACATTGATCGATCAGGGGTTGGTCGAAAGCAAAGTCGGCAAAATCGACAAACGTGAACGCCATCTATTCCTCACTGAGGAAGGGCACAAATTAGAGCAGGCACTATCGGATGCGCAAAGGGCTCGCATGCGCAGTGCATTTCGTGACGCAGGGCCCGAGGCTGTTGCTGGCTTTCGCACTGTGTTAGAGGCAATGATGGATACCGAAATGCAGCACGCCTACACGCGCCTTAAGGAGACTGGATCATGAGCGAACTAGACGCCCACCTACTGATCGTCGATGATGATGAACGTATCCGTGTGTTGTTACAGAAATTCTTGATGCGAAACGGCTTTCTTGTCACTGCCGCGCGCGACGCCGAACATGCGAGACGGATTTTGTCTGGGCTGGATTTCGACATGATGATCTTAGATGTGATGATGCCGGGCGAAGACGGTCTATCCCTTTGCCGTTGGGTACGCGAAAACAGCGAGATGCCGATTTTGTTGCTGACAGCAAAAGGCGAGACCGGAAATCGCATCGAAGGGTTAGAAGCTGGTGCCGACGATTACCTGCCCAAGCCATTTGAACCCAAAGAGCTGCTGTTACGTATCAATGCAGTCTTACGTCGTATGCCTGAAACCCCATCTGAAGATACGGTTCCAAAAATCCTGCATCTTGGCGCGATCCGTTATGATCTTGAACGCGGAGAAATGTGGCAAGGCGAAGACCTCGTCCGCCTCACAGCAACCGAAATGCAATTGATGAAGATTTTTTCGGCGAAGCCCGGTGAAGCAATCAGCCGCAACAAATTGGTTGAGGATCTTGGACGTGATCGTGGACAAGCCCAAGAGCGTGCTGTCGATGTTCAAATCACACGCCTACGGCGCAAGATTGAAACCAACCCTAAACAGCCACGTTATCTGCAAACGGTTCGGGGCGCTGGGTACATGTTGGCACCAGATTAAGGCCACCCGCACCAAAACGCTCCCAAAACTACTTGCCGATTGCACAAACGCCATCTGGCATCACCCAGGTAAGATCATTATGATCTTCCTCAAATATACTCACGCAAGAACCAGACAAAGGCCATCACATGACCGAAACACCAGTAGAAGAAATGAGCTTTGAGCAAGCCATGGCTGAACTCGAGCAGGTCCTTGGCCAACTCGAACGTGGTGACGTGGCGCTGGATCAATCTATTTCACTTTATGAACGTGGTGCGTTGCTCAAAGCCCGCTGCGAAACCAAGCTAAAAGAAGCCGAGGAAAAAGTTGCCGCGATTACGCTAGATGGCAACGGAAACGCAGCTGGCCTTAAACCTGTCGAAGGCCTCTAGCCCCCATGTTCCGCCAGCGACTAATCGAGTGCGGCGACGCGATCCAAACGCATTTAGATACGGCTTTTTCCCAATACGAACCCCTCCCCATTGTGGATGCAATGGCGCACGCAACCCGTGGCGGCAAACGTTTGCGTGGATTTCTGGTTTTGGAATCAGCTCGACTGCATGGAGTTGATGAAGGTGCCGCTATTTGGCCTGCGACCGCGATCGAGGCTCTGCATGCATATTCCCTTATCCACGACGACTTACCATGTATGGATGACGATGATTTGCGTCGCGGCCTCCCTACTGTTCACAAGAAATGGGACGAGGCAACAGCAGTTCTGGCCGGCGACGCATTACAAACACTGGCCTTTGATATGGTCACCCGGCCCGAAGTCGGTACTGCTGAAATGCGCATCGACTTAACGGCAAGCTTGGCTAAAGCCAGCGGCATTCAAGGGATGGTTTTGGGCCAAGCGCTCGATATCGCAGCTGAAACGGCAAGTGCGCCGCTTACTCTTGATCAGATCACCATCTTACAACAGGGTAAAACTGGTGCCTTGATCGAATGGTCTGCAACCGCTGGCGCACGTATGGCAGGGGCCGATACTGGCCCACTAACGACATACTCCAAAGCGCTTGGTCTCGCGTTTCAGATCGCTGATGACATTCTTGATGTCGAAGGCGACGCAAAAACCGTTGGCAAGGCTACAGGCAAAGACGCCGATGCTGGGAAAGCGACCTTTGTATCACTGTTGGGATTAGACGAGGCGAAACGCCGCGCATCACAATTGGTGGAAACTGCTTCAGAAGCCTTAAGTATTTATGGCAATGAGGCTAAGGTACTTCGTGACGCAGCTGCCTTTGTTGTTGCACGCAAGAACTAGGACAACACAATGACCGACCGCCCGCACACGCCAATTCTGGACAACGTCCGCCGCCCTGCGGACCTAAACCAGCTGTCTGATGCCCAGTTGGCAAAGTTGGCACAAGAAGTCCGCTCTGAAACAATTTCAGCCGTTTCCGAAACGGGCGGCCATCTTGGCGCTGGATTGGGCGTTGTAGAATTGACAGTTGCCTTACATGCAGTGTTCGACACCCCAAAAGACAAAATTATTTGGGACGTTGGTCACCAGTGCTACCCACACAAAATCCTAACCGAACGTCGTGACCGTATTAGGACCTTGCGCCAGAAAGACGGCTTAAGCGGTTTCACGAAACGATCTGAGTCCCCTTATGACCCATTTGGAGCCGCACATAGCTCAACCTCCATCAGTGCCGCGCTTGGCTTTGCAGTAGCGCGTGATTTAGGTGGTGTGATCCCCGAAGGTTTGGGCGATGCGATTGCTGTTATTGGTGATGGCTCGATGAGTGCCGGCATGGCTTATGAGGCGATGAACAACGCAGGGCATTTGGGCAAACGTTTGATCGTCATCCTCAACGACAACGAAATGTCGATCGCACCGCCCGTTGGAGCGATGTCAGCCTACCTAAGCCGTCTTTACGCTGAAGAGCCGTTTCAAGAACTGAAAGCCGCCGCCAAAGGTGCTGTAAGCCTGTTACCTGAACCTTTCCGCGAGGGCGCGCGCCGCGCCAAAGACATGGTAAAAGGTTTGGCCGTAGGCGGCACCTTATTTGAGCAACTTGGCTTTTCTTATCTAGGTCCGATTGATGGGCACGACATGGACCAATTACTGCCAGTCCTTCGCACCGTAAAACAGCGCGCCACGGGGCCTATCCTAATCCACGTTCTCACAAAAAAGGGAAAAGGTTACGCACCAGCAGAAGCTGCCCGCGACAAGGGACACGCGACCGCAAAGTTCAATGTGCTCACCGGTGAGCAGAAAAAAGCGCCAAGCAACGCCCCAAGCTACACCAAAGTTTTTGCAGACTACCTGCTAAAAGAAGCTGCCGAAGACGACAAAATTTGTGCAATCACCGCCGCCATGCCAGATGGCACCGGATTAAATCTATTCGCAGAACGGTACCCAAGCCGTTGCTTTGACGTTGGCATCGCAGAGCAACACGGTGTGACCTTTGCTGCTGCCCTTGCTGCAGGTGGGATGAAACCGTTTTGCACAATGTACTCAACGTTCCTTCAACGAGGTTATGATCAAGTTGTTCATGACGTAGCGATCCAGCGTCTACCTGTGCGTTTTGCAATAGACCGCGCTGGATTGGTAGGAGCTGATGGCGCCACGCATGCTGGTGCGTTTGACATTGCCTATCTCGCAAATCTACCTGGCTTTGTGGTTATGGCTGCCGCCGACGAAGCTGAATTAGCACACATGGTCGCGACGGCCGCCGCACATGATGAAGGGCCCATTGCATTCCGTTTCCCACGTGGAGAGGGCAATGGCGTCGATTTACCTGAAAAAGGTATGCCGCTCGAGATTGGTAAGGGTCGTATCGTCAAGGAAGGCTCAAAGGTTGCGATCCTTAGTTTTGGTACACGCCTGTCTGAAGTCGAAAAAGCTGTCGAAAAACTCTCCGCTAGGGGTATCAGTCCAACCATTGCTGACGCTCGTTTTGCAAAGCCATTAGACCGCGAGTTGATCTTGTCATTGGCACGCGACCACGAAGCGATGATCACCATCGAAGAAGGCTCTGTTGGTGGGTTTGGCAGCCATGTCGCGCAGCTTCTTTCAGATGAGGGTGTCTTTGATCACGGCTTCAAGTACCGCTCAATGGTCCTGCCTGACACCTTCATAGATCACGCAAATCCCGCGGACATGTATGCGACTGCAGGCTTGAATGCCGATGACATCGAGGCGAAGGTTCTTGACCTACTCGATATAGCGCAAATCGGTGAAGTACGCGCTTAGCTTGGTTTTCCATGTATCTAAGCTGTCTTTACCTTGTCCAATAACCCCTGAAGCCCTTCACGATAGGTTGGGTAAAGTAGCTTTATGCCCAGCTCGGTCTTGATCCGGTCATTGCGCACCTTCTTGTTCTCTGCATAAAAACTGCGTGCCATTGGAGTGAATTCAGCATCTTCATACGCAATAGCAGGCGGAATTGGCATGCCCAATAACGTGGCTGCGTGGGCGATCACATCTTGAGGCGGTGCAGGATCATCATCACACATGTTATAAGCTGCACCGGGATTTGGACGTACAATTGATGCTTCGAGAATTTGGGCAATGTCCTCGACGTGAATACGAGAGAAAACCTGTCCTTCTTTGATGATCCGTCGCGCGGTGCCGTTCAAAACCTTTGAAAACGGTCCACGCCCCGGTCCATAAATACCCGCAAGACGGAAAATATGGAGCGGTAGATCAGGTATCGAGGCCCATTCCGCCTCAGCACGTTGGCGTGCTTGTCCACGCTTAGTTGTTGGGTTCAGCGGTGTTGCCTCATCCACCCACGCTCCATCATAATTGCCGTACACGCCAGTCGTCGATAGATAACCGACCCAACGCAACGACCGTGCCTTTTTCGTAATCTGTTCTCGCAATAAAGCTAGGGTGGGGTCACTATCGTCTTTAGGTCCCGCTGAGATCAAAATGTGGTCCGCCGCCTCTAGTGCTGCGCCCATATCATCACCAGGCCATATCAAAGCCTCAACGCCCTCAGCCTCAAGCTCGCGCGCCTTGTCAGCCGAGCGGGTTGTCCCGATCACGCGCCAGCCCTGTGGCATCAAGAGTTTCGTTAAAGCACGGGCCGAATAGCCGTGACCAAAGGAAAGAAGAGTTTGGGTCATGCCCCCTTTGTTGAACCGATAGGTTTACGAACGCAAGGGCTTGCACAACACGTTTGAGTCGGCACATGATCTGACATGAAAAACAAACCTAACCTTGATGGTGCATACAGCCTTAAGACGCCCGAAGATTCAAAACGCCTATATGCGCAATGGGCGAATACTTATGATCAATCTTTTGCACAAGAATATGCCTATATCATGCCAGAACATGTTGCTCGGGCTTACGTTAATGCGGGTGGGTATCAGCCTGTCCTAGATGTAGGGGCAGGAACCGGCCTATGCGGCCAAGCGTTACGTGAACGCGGACTGGACCACATTGATGCGACGGACATCACGCCGCAGATGCTTGAGGTTGCCAAAACGAAGGGGATTTACCAAGCGCTATTTCAAGGTGACATCCTTGCGGGCCTTGACGTAGACACTGGCCATTATGCAGGCATTGTCAGTTCAGGGACCTTTACGCACGGCCACGTCGGGCCAGAAGCTTTGGACGAAGTATTGCGCCTTGTCAGGTCTGGTGGTTGGATCGTCATATCGATCAACAGTGAGCACTTCATAAGGGACGGGTTTGACGAGAAATTCAAAGATATCCACGACAAAATTACAAATTTTGAGCTTCGCGAGCTGCCCATCTATGGCAAAGACGCACCGGGCGATCATGCTAAAGACATGGCAACAGTCGCCCTATTTCGGAAAGCTTAGCGCCCTTTCCAAACTGGATCACGCTTTTCAGCAAAAGCGCGCGCCCCCTCGAGCTGATCGTCAGAGGCGTACAAACGATCAACCGATGGTAACTGGCGCTTGGTAATCCGGTTCATTGTATCTTGGAACTTGGAATCCTCTGCATCACGAACAATTTCTTTGATCGCCGCGTAAACAAGTGGTGGACCAGATGCGAGCAAGCGCGCCAACTCCCATGCGCGATCCATCAGCTGATCTCCCTCAAGAATTTCATTGACGATACCCCAAGTCTTAGCCTCTTGCGGATCGAACCAGCGACCGGTTAGCAACAACTCCATTGCGATGTGATACGGAATGCGCTTTGGCAACTTCACACTTGCCGCATCTGCAACCGTACCAGAGCGAATTTCTGGCAAAGCAAAGCTCGCATGATCCGCCGCCAAAATCATATCAGCGCTCAAAGCGAGTTCCAAACCACCACCACAGCAAATGCCGTTCACCGCAGCGATAACGGGCTTGTTCAAATCGCGTAACTCTTGCAAGCCGCCAAATCCACCGATGCCATAGTCACCGTCTACTTCATCGCCATCAGCCGCAGCTTTCAAATCCCAGCCAGGGCAAAAGAATTTTTCGCCACCACCCGTGACAATCGCCACCCGTAGTTCTGAATCATCACGAAAATCGGCGAACACTTGCCCCATAATCCGACTTGTTTCCAAATCGATCGCGTTCGCTTTCGGGCGGTCCAGCGTAACCTGCAAAATCGCGCCTTCTCGGTGGGTTTTAATCGGGCTCATAAGTTATGTCCTTTCAGGGGCAATCCGGATCAACGCATCCGCGGCAATCGCAGCGGTCGGTGTACACATTATTGGGTTTATCTCAACTTCTTCGACCCGCTCGGCGTGAGCGACCACATAAGATTGTAGCGCCATGATCGCTTCAATCAGAGCATCAATGTTCGCAGCCGGTTTGCCCCGAAATCCTACGAGCAATGCGTAGCACTTCAATCGCGGCAAAGCGGCGCGAATGTCATCCGCACTCGCCGGTACAATAAAAGACACGACATCTTGCATGATCTCGGTCATAACGCCGCCCATGCCGATGGTCAGTACAAACCCATGCGCTGGATCACGCATAACGCCTAACAACATCTCAGCCACGCTATCTGTGATCATTTCTTCGATCAACACGCCTTTTCCCGGAATGGTAGCGACCACTTTTGCGAGTTCCGACTGCGATACATTAAGCACAACAGCTCCGGCTTCTGACTTATGTGCAAAGCCCGTGCCCTTCACAACAAGGGGTTCCGCAAGGCGCGCCGCCTGCGCGACATCAAGCGCTTGCTTTGGCACCTTCACACCATATCTCCGCAGGGCCGCCTTGGCCCCGCTCTCGCTCTCCAAATTAGCGTCTCTGGGCGCAGCCGCATTCAGGGGAACTACGCGTGAGGGTGTGCTAAGCGACGCTGCAATCTCAGCTGCGGCGATCGCTTCACGTAGGCCATTTAACGGGGTCACTCCAGCTGCCAATAGCTCTTGCGCCACATCTAAGGGCATTAATTCCGGTAGCGTCGAAACCATCGCGACAGGTCGCCCACTCTGCCTCCTTACGGCTTTCGCGGCATCTGTCGCACAAACCCAATCCGAAGCATCCGTATGCGGGTAATCAACGATCAACAACGTAAGCCCAATGTGCGCCGCAGCCATAGGCAACCATGCCCGGGTCATCGTTTCCGTATCGCGCCAAATATAGGTATTGTAATCAAGCGGATTAGACAACGCGACCATCGGGCCCAAAGCATCTGACAAGGCTGCATGCTGTGTGTCGGTTAGGTCTGGGAACACCATCGACGTATCGTGCGCAAGATCAGCGATAAGGCTTGCCTCCCCTCCAGAACAGCTCACGGATGACAGTGTTTTAGCATCAAGCCGCCCATTGCTGTGCAGCAACATTAAGGTCTCAAGGAAGGTCGGCAGGTCATGGACCCGTCCTATCCCAAAGTGGCGCAATAACGCATCGGCCCCTGCATCACTGCCAGCCAACGACGCTGTATGCGAGACAGTCGCTCGCTGGGCCTGGTCTGATCTCCCAACCTTTAGAGCTATCAATGGGACGCCACGCTCGTGCGCTTTGCGCCCAAGTTTTGCCCATTCGGCGATGTCACCAAAACCTTCAATATGTAGACCAATAGCAGTCACTCGAGGATCATCGAGCAAATCAATCGCAATCTGCGCCTGACTGGTTTGCGCCATGTTCCCACAAGCAATCGTATAAGCAATCGGTAACCCGCGTTGCTGCATCGTCAAATTAATCGCAATATTGGACGATTGCGTTAGGATCGCCACCCCTCTCTCAACGGATACACAACCGTGCTGGTCAGGCCATAGCAACGCGTTATCTAACGCGTTGATAAAACCATAACAGTTGGGACCAAGAATGGGCATATCACCCGCAGCCTCAACCAGGGCCGCCTGTAGATCCGAACCCGTGGCATCCTCTGCGACAGCTTCAGAAAAGCCTGACGCAAAGCAAACTGCCCCCCCTGCCCCCATACTAGAAAGCTGGCCAATCAGATCAATTGTCAGGTGGCGATTCACCCCAACGAAAACCGCATCTGGAGCTGAGGGCAGACGATCTAAAGCTGCAACCGATTTGATACCACGCACCTCGATCTCTTTTGGATGCACCATCCATAGATCACCCAAGAAACCCATCTTTTGACATTGAAGGATGATCTGATCGCACCACGCTCCACCGCCAATAACTGCAATGGATTTGGGGCGCAGTAACTTGCTAAGATCGCGCACCGCTTATGCGCCCAGCGCACGTAAAAGATCACGGCTGATAATGTGGCGTTGAATTTCCGACGTTCCATCCCAAATCCGTTCGACACGCGCATCTCGCCAGAAGCGTTCAAGCGGATAATCATCCATCAAACCCATCCCGCCATGGATTTGTATTGCGGCATCCGTCACTCGTGACAACATCTCGCTGGCGTACAATTTAGCCGACGCAATCTCGCGGTTTGCAGGCAAGTCTTTGTCCAAACGGTCGGCGGCGGCGAGCGTCAACAAATCGGCAGCATCTATTTCCGTTATCATATCCGCAAGCTGGAAGCTCACACCTTGGAACTTCCCAATTGGTTGCCCGAATTGTTCGCGCTGCGCTGCATAATCCAACGCGTAATCAAACGCGCGGCGCGCCCGCCCAACTGACATCGCTGCAACGGTAATGCGCGTGGCATATAGCCATGTGTTCATAACCTCGAACCCGCCATCAACTTCACCCAAAACCTGAGCATCTGGAAGTCGGCAATCGTCGAATTCGAGGATCATATTCTTGTAACCGCGATGACTGACCGATTTATAGCCGTCCCTAATGGTAAAGCCCGGCGTTCCCCGATCTACTAGAAAGGTCGTAATCCGTTTCTTAGGACCACGTGGGGTTTCATCTTCACCTGTTGCAATGAATACGATGACAAAATCCGCATGCTCAGCACCGGAAATAAAGTGCTTGGTGCCATTCACCACCCAATCGCCACCATCACGAACAGCAGCGCATTTCATGCCCCGCACATCCGAGCCAGCCCCCGGCTCTGTCATAGCAAGTGCATCCATCCGTTCACCACGTACCGCAGGCATAAGGTAACGATCGACTTGCTCCCCCTCGCAGGCCATCAAGATATTTTGCGGGCGGCCAAAGAAATGATTCAACGCCATCGAGCCGCGGCCCAGCTCTCGCTCCACCAAAGCGAATTCAACATGGTTCAAACCGGCACACCCAACGCTCTCAGGAAAGTTGCAGGCGTAAAAACCCAAATCAATCGTCTTTTGTTTGATATCTTGCGCGATCTCAGCGGGCACTTCACCGGTACGTTCAACCAGTTCCTCATGGGGGTAAATCTCTTTCTCCACAAATGAGCGAACCGTATCGGCTATCATCAATTGTTCGTCTGTTTGTCCGTAGATCATGACCACATCTTCTTTTTAAGTGCCTAATTTCATTACATTTTCGATAAGTTAGGATGCGTAATTGGACCCTTCGTCGTCCAATATTGCCTTGAGCTCATTCAGATGTCGCGCATCTTGCTCAGGATATCCTTCAAGCTCTTGTGCAGTTTTCTCAGCAACATCGTCCGGGATGATCCGTAGTGGCTGACCAGTTTGCAACGCCATGATGTAGGTCATACAAGCGCGTTCAAAATAATACAGGCGATTGAACGTATCCGCGACAGTATCCCCTAGGATCATGATGCCATGGTTGCCCATGATCATCACCTTTTTCTTCGGATCATCCATCATCAGAGCGCAACGTGTTCCTTCTTCCTCGAACGCCAAGCCACCATAACTTTCGTCGATCACATAGCGATTAAAGAACGTACATCCATTTTGATCTACGGGCGGCAAGCGGCTGTCAGCAAGGGCTGCCAAAGCTGTGGCATAGGGCGAATGTACGTGCATCGCACAACGTGCATGCGCGCAATAACGGTGCATACCGCCGTGCAACCCCCAAGCTGTCGGATCTGGTGCATTTGGGCCCTCCATGCTCGCAGGATCATTCGCATCGACGACAATTAGGTCGCTGGCTTTGATCCGACTGAAATGTACCTGATTGGGGTTCATCAAGAATTTGGAGCCATCATCATTGATCGCAAGCGAAAAGTGATTTGCCACCGCTTCGTGCATATTCAAGCGAACAGTCCAACGAAACGCGGCCGCCAGGTCGACCCGCTCTTGCCAGTTATCCATGTTTGGCCGTGTCTGATTGGCATTCATTTTTTCATCTTCCCTTTTGCTGCGGGTGACTTTGACAAGTCCTGCTTGACCTGACCAACGAAAAAACTGTTGCCAACCCATAAGCCCTGCTAATGTACAGCTTATGAATGACAGAAGCCTTCCCCCACTAAACCATTTGCGCGCATTTGAGGCCGCTGCTCGCCATCTGTCGTTCACCGCGGCAGCAAATGAGTTGAACATGACCCAAAGCGCGGTCAGCCAACAAATCAAGTCCCTCGAAAATCACCTAGGGCAACCATTGTTTTTCCGCAGACCTCGTGCGTTGGAATTGACCGTTATGGGGTTAAACTATGTGCCCATTGTACGCGAAGCGTTTCAGACATTGAGTCGTGGAACGAGGATGCTGGTGGGCGGCGAAAACACCCAAGCGCTGCACGTTCAAACCAATCATACGTTTTCCAGCTATTGGCTCGCACCGCGCCTTCCCCGCCTCTATGCCCGTCACCCAGATATGCACTTGCAGCTTTCCACTGCGATCTGGGATCCAATGGAGCGCGTGGAGGAAGCCGATATAGAAATCCGGTTCCTTCTGTCGCCAGATGCAGATCCAAACGCAGAACGCTTGACCTGGGATCAATTCTATCCCGTCTGCGCGCCCCACTATCAGGTTGATCTCAATTCCATCGACCAACACCGCCTTTTTTATTGCTCGGCGATGATGACCACATGGGATGCTTGGGCCGAAGGGCAAAGCATATCGAGCAACCCGAAAATCACTCATTGTCAGGTGTTGGGCACTGCATTAACCGCCGCAGAGGCAGGCGCGGGTTTGGTTATGGCACACGATTGCACTGTCCAACATTTGTTGACCAATCGACGCCTAATACGCCCCTTTGATCACTCCGTTGACATGACAGAGGCCTACTATCTTACCCAGAACCCGCGCGCACAGCGCAATCCAATGGCCGCGCAGTTTTCACAGTGGGTTAAAGATGAAATGGCGGCTGATTATAGCGGACGGGAAGGTACCCAAGCATAACCGTTACCGCACAAGATGTAAGCCTCACGGAGCCCATGCGGTTTATCCGTAGGCTCTTGCAAGATAACAGCATTAATCGCTTTTGCGCGTTCAACCGCCGCGTCTGGGTCGGTCTCATAAAGCCTAATCTCAATCCCGGCACCACGCGGCGGGTTTTCCGGCAATATACTTAAGAGAGGATTGCTGCTGTATGTCTGATCACTGTGTAACTGGAAGATTTGGCTGCCATAAGTCATAATCGCAAAATCGGCCGACACACGATACGGCGTTGCATCAAATACAGTCTCTAAGAAGCGGCACTGAACCTGAACATCCCGCACCAAGATATTCATCCCAATCCCGCGCAGAGATTTACCAAAGTCGTCAGGGCTAACTGTTTCATAATCCATACAGCACAGTATGCAGTCTCAACCTCGATCAATCACCAAAAATCTGTGCGACTAACACCTTTTTAAATCGAGGATGATTTGGGTTTACCTAAATATGCGCCAAATCCAAGTTGCAAGGTGCCCTCAAAAACCTAAATTTTTCAATTTATCCATAGGTTTTCTGGGTCCTATGCCGCCGAAAATTCTTTTGGCTTTGTAACAGCTTCAAGACATCTCAGCTCTCCCTCTTGCGTTCACGGCAAATCCCTGAATAATCGGTCCATGGAACTCAATACTTTCCCCAGCTGGCCCGATGTCACCCCATTTCTAATCGAAGTCGCCGCAGGTCGCGCGCCTGCAGAAGTCGTCATTCGCAACGGCATTTGGGTGAATGTACACACACGTGAAACACTTCCTAGCCACGATATCGCGATCACTCATGGGCGCATTGCATGTGTTGTGCCCGATGCGAGCTACTGTATTGGCGACAGCACAGAAATTATTGAGGCAGAAGGTCGCTTCATGATCCCCGGACTTTGCGACGGGCATATGCACATCGAATCCGGGATGTTGACCCCAGCAGAATTCTCGCGGGCAGTCATTCCACATGGCACAACATCCATGTTAACCGACCCACATGAGATCGCGAATGTTCTTGGCCTTGAGGGCGTGCGCCTGATGCATGACGAGGCCCTATTGCAGCCCATCAATGTCTTTACCCAAATGCCGTCTTGTGCCCCATCTGCCCCGGGGATGGAGACCACCGGCTTTGAGATCAGCGCAGAAGATGTCAAAACAGCGATGGATTGGCCCGGCATTATCGGGCTTGGAGAGATGATGAACTTTCCTGGGGTCAGCAACGGCGACCCAAAAATGCTAGCCGAAATCGCTGCGACTCAACGGGCGGGAAAAACTGTCGGCGGGCACTATGCTTCTCCGGATCTTGGACCTGCGTTTGCAGCATATGTAGCCGGTGGTCCTGCGGATGATCACGAGGGCACCTGCGAAATGGATGCAATCACGCGGATGCGTCAAGGGATGCGGGCAATGATCCGCCTTGGGTCTGCATGGTATGACGTAGAAAGCCAGATTACGGCGATCACCGAAAAGGGATTGGATTCACGCAACATGATCCTTTGCACCGATGATTGTCATTCGGGCACTCTGGTCAACGATGGTCACATGAACCGCGTGGTGCGCCACGCCATAGATTGCGGCTGTGACCCGCTGGTGGCGCTGCAAATGGCGACGATCAACACTGCCACTCATTTCGGCCTTGAAAGAGACATCGGTTCACTCACTCCAGGACGGCGGGCCGATGTGATCCTCACCTCTGATCTGAGAACTCTACCGATTGAGAAGGTAATCGCCCGTGGACAAGTGGTCGCGATCGATGGTGCTATAACAGTAGATTGCCCGCATTTGGACTGGCCCATCTCTGCCCGCCAGACCGTCCGCATCGGTAAAACCCTAAGCCCGTGTGATTTTGAAGTACCAGCACCTGAAGGAGCAGACTCCGTTGTGGCGAACGTGATCGGCGTTGTTGAAAACCAAGCTCCCACCAAAGCCCTTAAGGTCGATTTACCTGTCTTTGACGGTTTGGTCCAAAATTCAAATGGCGTCTGTCAAATTGCTTTGGTCGAACGCCATCAAGCCACAGGCGGTGTTGTGAATGCGTTCGTGTCTGGCTTTGGCTATGAAGGCAAGATGGCGATGGCCTCAACCGTTGCGCATGACAGCCACCACATGATCGTCGTTGGTACCGATCATGAACATATGGCCATGGCCGCCAACCGTTTAGCCGAAGTCGGTGGTGGCGTTACGATCTTTAAGGACGGCAAAGAAGCTGCGTTGGTAGAGCTGCCGATTGCCGGCCTAATGTCTGATCGCCCTGCCACGGAAGTCGCGGCAAAGGCCGAGCAGATGATGCAGGCCATGCGCGACTGCGGTTGCACCCTGAACAACGCCTACATGCAGCACTCGCTGCTTGCACTTGTGGTGATCCCTGAACTGCGCATTTCTGACCTTGGACTGGTCGACGTGCGTACCTTTGAATTTATACCCGTAATTGAGACGTAAGATGGAAACAGATTTAATCACCCCCGAAACCACGAAAGCCGAGCAATTTAGCGATGCAACCAAAGCCGTCGATCAGCTGGAAAAACTATACAAGCAAGCAACCACTTACTTGTGTAAGGCTTTCTCGAACGCACTGACAGATGGCGCGCCAGAAGGCCGTGTTCGCGCGTTTTATCCTGAGGTACGGATCACAACGACCAGTTACGCGCAGGTGGACAGCAGGTTGGCCTACGGCCATGTCGCGACACCAGGCACCTATTCAACAACGGTTACGCGGCCAGACTTGTTCAGAAACTATCTGATTCAGCAAATCGGATTGTTGATCGAAAACCACAATACATCCGTTGAAATCGCACCATCTCAAACACCCATACCTGTCCATTTTGCCGTTGCCAATGACTCTAGCATCGTCATTCCACAAGACGGTGCTGCTGACTTCACACTGCGTGATTTTTTCGATGTGCCAGACCTAAGCACGACCAACGATGACATTGTAAACGGCACTTATGTTTCACCGGATGAGATCGGCCCATTAGCCCCCTTTACCGCACAACGTGTCGATTATTCACTTGCTCGCCTGTCTCACTATACCGCGACAGATCCTTCACATTTTCAGAACCATGTTCTGTTTACCAATTATCAATTCTACGTTTCAGAATTTGAGACTTATGCACGTAGCCAGCTCGACGATCCAAGCAGCGGATACATCGCTTTCGTGTCCACCGACAACACCATTATCACCAAGGGAGATGAGCCCTTAGAGCCCACTTTAAAGATGCCGCAGATGCCCACGTATCATTTAAAGCGTGCGGATGGGTCGGGCATTACTTTGGTCAACATCGGTGTAGGACCATCTAATGCAAAGACTGCCACAGACCACATTGCAGTTCTTCGACCGCATGCTTGGTTGATGGTTGGTCACTGTGCTGGTCTTCGCAATACACAAGCACTAGGCGATTTTGTTCTGGCGCATGCTTATCTTCGCGAAGACCACGTTTTGGACGATGATTTGCCAGTATGGGTTCCTATTCCTGCCCTTGCCGAAATCCAGATCGCACTGGAAACGGCTGTGGCTCAAGTTACAAAACTAGAAGGGTTTGAACTTAAACGTCTCATGCGGACCG